>NZ_QQZY01000003.1:300000-401372 GCF_003351045.1 Gaiella occulta | reverse complement strand
GGCGGGCGATCGCCGAGATCGACCACCCGCGGCGGTGTAGAGCACTCGCTTCCACGAACTCCTCCTCTGTCAGCATCCCGCGCGGCCTCCTCTTGTCGCTGCGGCGGTTGACACCGCAAGCGTGGGAGGGGGTCCCGCTGTTGGCCTATGCGGCCGGCCCGACGCTCAGCTGAGGAACTTCGACGATCGAGGGTGGGGAACTTCGGCGATCGCCGTCAGAGAAAGATCTACAACACCCAACGGCCGCACGGCAGCCTCGGCTGGAAGACCCCGGCCGCCTACGCCGCAAGCTGGAGACCAAACTGACAACGCGACTCTCATAACGACCGGACCTACAAACGGGGGCCTGCCACCTCCTCCAGCGCCTGCTGCAAGATCAACCGCGCACCGAGACGGCCGATCGCCTCGATCGGATCCGGCTCGTCGCCGACACCGGCGACGATCTCTTAGAGCTCGCGGCGCAACCGCTCGCTCGGGACTATGCTCGCCATCAGGGCGTACCTCCTCGCCGACTACCAGGTCAACGCGGAGGCTACGCCCGACTCAATTCCCCCGGCTTACGGGACGCGACCACCTCGCAGGGTTACTAACTCGGCAGGCAATTGGCTGACGGTCAGGCTGCGTAGGCGACGTCGGGGTGGTGGAAGAAGCTGCGGATCACGTGTGGTTGTTTCTGACGGCGGTGGAGGTGGCTACGGGTGCCGTCGAGGAGCTCGTCCGGGTCGCGTGGCCTGCGCCGGGTGAGTGCGGCGTGCTTGGTGTCGTTGTTGAGGAGCTCGGCGGGGTTGAGCTCGGGGCTGTAGCCGGGCAGCCGGTGGACTTCGATCAGCTCGGCCCGCTCGGCCAGCCAGGCGTTGACGTTCTTGCCGCGGTGGACGGGGTGCCCGTCGACGATCAGGTAGAGCTTGCGGCCGGCCGCCTGCTTGAGCAGCCGTTTCAGGAAGTCGCGGTAGACGGCCTGGGTGAAGCTGCCCTCGAAGACGCGGAAGCAGAGCTCGCCCCGGTTGGAGACCGCCTGGATCACGTTGCAGCCGAACCGCCGTCCCGTCTTGCCGACGACCGGGGTGCGACCCCGGGGCGCAAAGGAGCGGCCGGCGGCCTGGTCGGAGCGGAGGCCCATCTCGTCGGCCCAAAGGATCCGCGCGCCTTCCCGCTTGGCTCGCGCCTCGATCGCCGGGTACTCGCGCTCCAACCAGCGCGCGACCGCAACCGGATTCTGCTCGAACGCCCGCTGCACCGGCTTCTGCGGCGTGAACCCCCACCGCTTCAGGTACTGACCGACCGTCGTCAGCGCGAGCTCGATCCCATACCTGCTGCGGATCAGCTCGCGCACGGCCTCGCGCGTCCAGAGAGAGAACGGCAGCCGCAGCTGATCAGGGTTGCGACCACGGATCGTCTGCACCAACTGCCCCTGCATCCACGGCGGCAACGCCTGCTGCTCCCCGGCCCGCCGGCCCCGCCGCCCCGCCGCCAACGCCGACTCGCCCTGACGCCGAAAACCGTTCACCCACCCCGACACCGTCTGTCGCGAAACCCCGAACACCCGCCCCGCCGCGGCCACGCTCAACCCCTGCCCGACCACCGCCGCGACCGCCAACCGGCGCACCCGCTCCTGCTCCGCCTGCGACCACACCCGAGCATCAGAAACCACACCCCAACACTACCCCAGCCGTCGGCTATTTGCTCGCCAGGTTAGTAGCCAGACCTCGGACGGTGAGTCGCGACCCGAACCCACGATGTCGAGTGGTTTGCTATTGCTGCGCGAGACACCGAAGACGCCAGACTCGTTGAGTACTCTGGATCATCGGCACGCGCCATCTAGCAACCAGCATCCGGTGGCTAATACACTCGTACGTAAGCGCTATACGCCAAGCTTCCAGCTTGAGCAGTTAGGCGGTAGCACCCCGCCCGCGGGACATTAAGCGAGGTCGGTAGGGGGCCAATGTGCCCAAGACCTACCGTCCCACCGGCTGTGGCCGACCCCAGACTACTACTAGTCAACGATCCCGCCAGGCGCCCGTTCGCAGCGCGTACGCTGAACCGCACCGTGGCAATATGATCGAACGATCGCGGCGAGAACAACCAAGGGATCTTCGCGTGAAGAGAGCCATCGCTCAATCGAACCGCGGGCCAGCGAGGTAGCACTGCATAGATGTCGCCATTGCCCGAGAGCGAGTCGATACGGATACCGTATTGGCGCGCCCACGCGGCCGGGTTCCGGGATGGGGGGGTTGTCCGGCAAGCCGCCACACCAATCGTGGAGGTGTCACTCGCGTACGACTTAGCGGACGCCCACGCTAGCCCGCCCGCAATCCAAACGGCAGCAACAGCCCCTAGCATCACCAGTTTCACGCGCAAACGGTAACGCCGCCTGGGCGGTCTCGCAAATGACAATGTCCTTCTCACTCGTCGCCCTGTCTGAACCTTCGCGACAAACTCGTCGCCATATCGGAAAGCCTTCATCGCTCACCTCAAAAACTCGCTAGAGATGAAACGTACCACATACTACTCGCAAGGAGAAGCAGAAAGGCAAGAACCCGCACGTCTCGAATGTGTGCAGTAGCAATCTCTGCCATTCGAACAGCCGGGGACTCTCCCGGGACGACAAGAGCGGCGCTCCACCCAGCAGCAAGGGGCCCTAGAAAGCCAACTGCGTAAGCCGTCCCTATCCACCACGGTGCGAACCCCATGAGAGCGGACGCCACCACAAGCCAGTACATCGAGGTCACGCGGTAGGTCGTGAAGCCAAGCCCGGTGTCCAGACCCCAGGCTAAGGACGCTCGTCGGATACCAAGGTCAGTTGCGATGCGCTCGGGAGTCTGACGTTGCCAAGAGAAAGCTGAGTAATTTGCTCGTCGAGCTACATCGCGTAAATCGGTCATGACACACATCAGGAATAGCGCCGCTACCAGATAGCCCCGCTGCGTGACGGGCAATACAGCGAATACTGAATGACCAAACGCGACAAGCACCGCGAACATCACTGTCGCACTGGCGATGAACCCACCGATGAAGCGAGAGATTACGTTTAGCTGGGGTCGAAGTTGTCCCTTCACGACGGACATTGTTCCGAGGAACGACAGTCCTCAGGGGCTAAACAACTGGACGAAACCCGCCGCTACGGCTAGGAGAATAATGACTTCAGTCACAATTGACAACTTTTCAACTCGTCAACAACCCGGTGCGATACTGTAATTCGAGCAGGAGAAGGGGCCGTCATAGCATGTTGGGCCGGTCGCGCATTCCCAGCACGACACCAAACCCGCCGGCGCGCAACATGTCCAACTTCGCTTGACTTTTCCCGTTGGGCACGAGAAGTTCCCGCTGCCTTGAGTTCCACCGCACCACGGCCCATTTGGAAACCAGAGGTCGCAGCAATATGGACTCGCGCGAGCGTCTGGAGCATCGACCCACGTCTTCGCGAGAGCGGCGACGAACGCAGCGCCGAAAAGCGATAGGCGGGTGAACGGCCCGCCCGTACGACGCATCTCGTCTCTCGCCGCCACCGGGAGGGACCCACGGGAGTCGTCGTCAATGATCCTGTCTTCTGTGCGGACGTCTGAGATCATGCTAGTACCTCCGGTCTAGTGGCGGGCGCTTGAAGCTGATGGGGGGCGGGAATCAGTGCATAGAAGCGCCGGATGGACGGGACAGCGAACGCACGAGCGATCTTGCCGTGCACCACTTCGACGGCAAGTGGTGTTACGTCAACCCCAAGTGGATTTGGGTCCCCGGGTGTCGCAATCGTTACCGGTAGATCAGACAATCCCTCGTAGTCAAAGCCGTTGTCTTCGAACCACTGGATGCCCTTGCGTTCTGTTTCCGCGAAGAGGATAAGCGAGGTTCCGAGGGGTAGACCACCGTTCAACGAGCGGACGATCAGCTGGCAGGTGCCGCAGCGGCTGTCGACGAAGAGCGCGAGGCCCTTGCTTGCCGTGTCGAGTGAAGGGTCGAGCCCGAACGCGCTAGGACGGCCGTCGAGACCGTCCCCCAAGTCGACTGGCTGCAGCTGATCGATAACGCCGGTTTCGCTGCGTATCTGCGCGATGTCTCTGTAAGTCTCTGCCAGAGCACCAAACAGCAGGAACTCTCCGACTGCGAGAAGAGCTATGATCGCGACGACAATACTGGACGTCATGGCAATCAGCCCCCAGCGTAGGCACGTCGGTCATTGCGCGCGCGACTGAATCCCTGCATGCACGAAAACGACCGCAGCAATGTCATTGCGACAAGGGCAATTACCATGACATCAAGGCGCGTTTCGAAAGTCGACGTTGGCAGGCTGCTAACTGAATACGCACCAACCGCCCACAGAGGCAGCAGTGCCACCTGATGCCAGCCAATGCGACGCCGCGAGACCGAGCCCAAGCAGCGGCACGGCACGTTCAGGTGTCGCACAGCGGCCCATGCACCCGCTGCGGCGAAGGACACGGCGAGAATTACGACCTGGACGGCGCCGATCCCGATCAGGCCTACGACAACGCTGAGCGGCACGCCAATCTCGCACGCAACGACGATGACCGCGGCCACTTCGGCTGCACGCCGTTGAAGCTGTAGCTCACCTAGCGACGCAACAAAGGCTTGGAAACTATGGACCTTCGACAAACCAGACCAACCGAGAACGGCACACGTAGCGATAGCGGCGGCGTATGAGACGGTCACTACCACCTGATGGCGATTATTCGATCAGGCCCAGATGCCGGGTCACGATCGACGACGCACACACGTGCCGTCGTATCATCACGTTCCCACCCGAAATTCGAAATCACTGCTGAGCTTTCTAGCCTAAGCGAAGGATCTCCAGGGAGTAACGCCCCCGGGATCAAGTTCGCAGGCTCGGTGACTCGGGTACTTTTCCAATGGACGACCGGGAAAGCACGTACGTCGGCCGTCGAACTGACGAGTGATGGCATGAGTGCGATGTGGTCGCCTACCTCGACCGCCCACCCGTCTGGGAAGCCTTCTATCGGAATTACCCCGGCTCGACTGGCAACCTGAACTCCGGCCGAGGACACTCCCGTCACGGACGACATGCCTTCCGAAGATGGCTTGGATGGGGTCACTGCAGCCAGCAGTTTCCCTGGAGATACTGCGAACGGCGCACCCATGGCCGCCAGCAAACTGCCTGAGCGCACTACGAAGGAACGTCTCGAGAATCTCAACTGTAACCTCCTACGATTAGCCCGTCCCTCTACATGAGCCAGCCTGCAACAGAATCCAAGTCAGTGTCATATGGTCCGCAACCTATGCTCGAGCAAACATCGGCGCGCCTCGCTATTCCACGGCCCAAGCTCGTCTGGCGAATGCAACCTGGTCTGCCAATAGTCGATCTGCCAACAATCGAATTTGGAAGAACGCGGAATGGACACCGGCGAACTAACGGCCATCGCGACGTGAGTGGCTGAGGCGAGCATGAGACTGACGTCTACACAACTACACGTCGACTCTCAACTTGGTCAAGATGTCAACTCATGACAATGTCCTTGTTCGCCGCGTCGCTCAGCGGCTGCGTAGCTGTTGGGAGAGCAAACGCTCTCGACCTGTCATCGCAACCTCCGGCCGCTGGCGTGCTGAGACGGACACGCTGGTTAGCGTCCCCGGTTGTGGTGTTTGAGTGACCACCGCGTCATCCTCGATCTGTCCGCGAAGACGATCGAAGGAGGAGCACGGTGGTCGAGGCCACCATGGACATTTCGAGCTGGCTGCGCAAGCAGTTGGAGTCGGCGTCCCCGGATTTGTTGCGTGAGATGGTGCAGGGGTCCGCGGAGGCGCTGATGGGTGGCGTCCCATCGTCCGGGTGAATTCGTCCGGGGGTAGCTCTGCTTGGATGCGATCTTAGGCTGCGATCACCTCCTCGGTCGAGGGTGTGTTCGGTTCGTTGGTGGTTGGGCTTCGTCGCAGCCGTTCGATCTCGGCGACCGCGCGCGGGCTCATGAGGACGCCGCGCCAGCCGCGCGAGGGGAGCTCGAGCACGGCCCAGATCAGGCAGAGCGCCGAGGTCTCGCCGGGGAAGCGGCCGATCACCTTCGTCCGTCGTCTGACCTCGACGAAGCTGCGCTCGAGCGGGTTGGTGCTGCGGATCCGCTTGCGGTGCTCGGAGGGGAAGCGCAGGTGGCAGACGAGCGCGTCGAGGTCGCGTTCGATCACGGCCATCGCCGAGGGGTACGCGGAGCGGTAGTCGGCGACCAGCGCGAGCAAGCCCGTGCGCGCCTCCGCCGCGGAGCCGGCCTCGTCGAGGATCCGCCAGTAGCGCGCCTTCAGCTCCCGGTGCAGCCGCTCGGGCAGCTTCTTGGTCACGTTGCGGAGCGCGTGGACGGTGCAGCGTTGTTCGAGCGCAGCCGGCCAGAGCTCGCGCGCCGCCTTCCAGAGACCGGGCGCACCGTCGGCGATCAGGAGCGCCGGCGAACGGAGCCCGCGCCCGATCAGGTCGCGTCCGAAGTCGAGCCAGTCCTCGTAGCTCTCACGGCTTCCGAGCTGGAGACCGAGCAGGACCTTGCGGCCCTCGAGCGTCACGCCCGAGGCGACGAGGACACCCTCGGCGGGCGTGTCGTCGGGCCGCAGCTTCAGGTAGATCGCGTCCAGGAAGCAGTAGACGAGGTCGTGCTCGTCCAGGCGCCGACGACACCAGGCGCGGTAGCGCTCGCGCGTGTCGGCGCAGATGCGGCTGACCGTCGACTTCGAGACGACCGGCCCCTCGAACGCCTCCTCGAGCGCCGCCTCGACGTCACGCACCGACAGCCCACGCAGGAAGGAGACGATCACCAGCGCCTCCAGCGCGTGCGTGCGCACCACGCCCTTGCCGACCACCTCGCTCGCGAAACCCAACGCAGACGCGTTGCGCAGCCGCGGCCGCTCCAGCGCGAGCGGGCCGCTCGTCGTCTTCACCGTCACCGACTCGTAGCCGTTCCGGTACGAGACCGGCTCGCCGCGACGCTCGTAGCGCCCTCGGCCGAAGAACTCGGTTAGCTCCTCCTCCAGCGCCTGCTGCAAGATCAACCGCGCACCGAGACGGCCGATCGCCTCGATCGGATCCGGCTCGTCGCCGACACCGGCGACGATCTCTTAGAGCTCGCGGCGCAACCGCTCGCTCGGGACTATGCTCGCCATCAGGGCGTACCTCCTCGCCGACTACCAGGTCAACGCGGAGGCTACGCCCGACTCAATTCCCCCGGCTTACGGGACGCGACCCGCTGATGGGCGCCAACGCTGACTCGCTCTGTGGTGCCGCCCATGGGGAGCGCTCGCCGGCGCGGGTCAACATCCGTAACGGCTACCGCGAGCGTTCCTGGGACACGAGGTCGGCACGATCCGTTGGCGATCCCGAAGTTGCGGGAGGGGAGTTACTTCCCCGACTGGCCGCTGCTGCCCGTGGCGGCGGGCCGGGCAGGCGCTCGTCAGCGTCGTCGCCGACGCCTACCTGGCCGGCATCTCCACCCGCAGGGTCGAGAAGCTCGTGCAGCAACTCGGGATCGAACGGCTCTCGAAGAGCCAGGTGTCGAGGTTGGCGAAGAGCCTGGACGAGCTCGTCGAGGACTTCCGCAGCCGACCGCTGGATGGGGCTCCCTACCCGTACCTGATGCTGGACACGCTCGTGGTCAAGTGCCGCGAGGGCGGCCGCATCGTCAACGCTTGCGTCGTGCACGCCGTCGCCTCAACAGGGAGGGTTTCCGCGAGTCGTTGGGCCTCGATGTCGTCACCAGCGAGGACGGGCCGCCTGGACCGCGTTCCTGCGCGGTCTCGTCGCCCGCGGCCTGCGGGCGTGCGGCTCGTCACCTCGGACGCGCACCCCGGCTTGGTCGACGCGATCGCCTCGACCTTGCCGGGCGCCGCCTGGCAGCGATGCCGCACCCACTTCATGCGCACCTGCTGACGCGGGTGCCCAAGAGCGCACAGCCGTTCGTGGCCACCTTGGTGCGCTCGATCTTCGCCCAGCCCGACGAAGCAAGTGTGCGTGAGCAGCTCGGCCGCGTCGTCTGCCAGCTCGAGGAGCGCTTCCCCGCTGCCGCCACGATGCTCGGTGGAGGCGGCCGAGATCCTCGCCTTCATCGGCCAGCCGAAAGAGCACTGGCGCCTGCTCTGGAGCAACAACCCGCTCGAACGCTTGAACCGCGAGATCCGCCGCCGCACCGACGTCGTCGGCATCTTCCCCGACCGCCCCTCGATCATCCGCTTGATCGGCGCCGTGATCGCCGAACAGCACGACGAATGGGCCGTCGCCCGTCGCTACATGAGCATCGAGTCGATCGCCAAAGCGCTCACCTCACACGAGGATGACACAGTCAAACTCACACACCACTTGACGGGACGTGGCCTCAGCCGTTCCCTCGTTACGCGGCAGACACCTGGCTAGCGCTGTGATACATCGACGCGAATTAGCTCAGAACGACGCCTCACACCAAGTTTCATCTTAAGCGCATCGGTATGCACGCGCACCGTCCGCACCGAAATTCCAAGTCGCTCCGCTATCTCAGTGTTGTCAAACCCTGCCTTCACCAGGCCCAACACTTCCGCCTGGCGTCGGCTCAACGCCTCCCCCGGCGGGCCGCTTCCAGATTGGACAGGTAGATGCCGCTCGACGCTCAACTGTCGATCGCACCTCCAACGAGCTGCCACGTGCATACAGACGGTAAATACCCAACTCCGCACGAGCCGCACGTCGCGCTTGCGCTGAACGTATCACAAGGCTTTAGACCACGTGCGACGGTCGATGCTCGCCTGAAAGGGAGAACTCCGTCGGCGCGCCCTTCCCGGGTCAGCGAACGTGAGCCGACGACTGCGAGCGCGGTACGCAGGAGGGCTTCCCCAACAAAATCAAGTCACGGCGCGCCCGTTCGGGTGAGGACGGCGCGCACTGTCGATGGCCACCATCGCCGACCACCCTGTGAAGTTTGGAGGCGATCGGCGTTGAGCCCGCGCGCGATCTCGGCGAGGCTCGTGCCAGATGCGCGCTCCTCACGGATACGCGCCATGACCTCGTCGGGAAGGTTTGACTTCCGCCCCGACCTCCCCGGCCCTCGCGGCGCCGCGCCAGCGGCTCGCCGCCGCTCGGCGAGGAACCGCTCCAGCTCGTCGACGGGGATGAGGTGTGTGCCCCAGTCCATCTCCAGCGCCTCGACGAACGGGAAGACACGCCGGTTGAAGGTCGAGGTACTGATGCCGAGTGCCTCGGCAGCCTGGCATCGGGTGTAGGCGAGCCTCTCGACGCGGGTCGCCTCGAGCACGACCCCCCGCTCGGCGACCGGGGCGCTCGCCACAGGTGCGTGACGATGTGCCTTCTGCGTTCTGCGCCGTAGCCGGCGGCGTGACATGCGAACAGCATACACAAACTCTGATCCGTATATGCACCATGGTGCATATGTGTCTCGCCGACTATTCAGACTGGCAGTTGCTGTACGCGCGGCCTTGGAGCGGGCCTGCGCTGAGTCAGCGTTCCATGGAGATGCCGCGACCGCGCGTCATCTGCCGCTCGAGCTCCATCAACCGGCGGAGGCGAACGAGTGGTTCGAGGTCGCCCTCTCGGCTGAGCGCTCCGAGCATGCGTGCGAGGTCCCCGGGTGAGGCGACCTGAACTCGCAGGCCCGGTCCGAGGAACTCGGCGGCCGCGTGGCGCCGGAGGTCGTCGTATCCGCGCGTCCCTTCGGGTCCGCTCACGATCTTGAGCTCGCCGGCCGAGGTGCTTAGAACCAAAAACGGCTCCCGCTCGAAGAGGTCGGGCGAGAGAGCCTGTCCATCCGAGGTAGTCGCATCGAGATGATCGAGTGCACGGACAAGGTTGCTGACGTTGGTCGGGTGGAGCGAGGGGGTGAGGTCGAGACCTCGCGTCACTTCGGCTGTTCCCTGGAGCACGCGAGCGAAACCGCCGATCACGACGTGGGAGACTCGCTCTCTGGCGAGGGTCGTGAGAACGGCAAACGGATCGAAGACGTCGGTGGGCTCGCGTTCGACCATTAGCCACGGCCTTCCCGCTCGTGCGCTAGTTGCTCGAGCATCTGCCGGGCGCGCTCCAGCGGCGAGAGCCTGAGTGCCTGTCGCAAACGCTCGTCGTCGGCCGTGTCCAGTGGGACGAGAACGAGAGGGAGGTCGTAACCACATGCTTGTACGCATGCGATCAGGCTCTCGACCGGCGGCGACACGATCCCCTGCTCCCAGCGAGCGATGACGGACCGGTCGCGCTGGGCGCGTTCCGCGAGTTCGGCCTGCGTCAGGCCGGCGCGTGATCGCGCCTCACGGATCAACTCGCCGCCACGCATGAGGCAATTCTACTGCTTTCCTCCGTAATGACTTGATATAAGCTCGTGATGCGTTTATGCTTTCTACTCCATCACATGAGGAGGGGCGCTGTGAACGAGCCGATGCTGACCGTCCGCCAGGTCGCCGAGCTGCTCCGCGTCCACGAGAACTGGGTCTACGACCAGGCCGCGGCAGGGAAGCTACCGAGCTACAAGATCGGGGGTACCCGTCGGTTTCGACCCGACGAGGTCGACGGTTGGATCGCCCAGCACCGCGACGCTTCAGCGCCCCGGGTGGTGGTGCACCGGCCCCGTCCAGTCAAACATCGGTCGGCGCGACCCACGCGGGCGGCTCAGCCCCGCCTGTTCGAGGACGGGCCCGCGGCCGCGTGAGACGGAAAGCCTGCATCGTCAGGCGCGGGAGCTCGTGGGCCGTCAAGCAGCCTCTTCCCCACGGGCGATACCGCTGGCAAACCGTCGGCTCGCGCAAGCGCGATGCCGAGTTGCTCCGGGACGAGATCAACCGGCGGATCGCACTCGGCGCCGCGTACCCGGCTCGCGCGCAGACGTTCGGCGAGTTCACGGCGACCTGGCTCGAGCGTTACGCCCAGCGCGTGCGGCCCGCGACCCTCGCGAGTTGTCACGGCTCGCTCAAACACCTATCCGTGTTCGACGGCTGGCAGCTCGAAACGATCCGCGCAGCCGACGTCGAGGATCACGTCTTCGCGGTAGCTCGCGGGGCTCCGCGATCGGCCGAGCTGATGCTCGACACGCTCAAGATGATCCTCCGCGCCGCGAAGGAGCGAGGTCAGGTGATCGACGAAGCGGCCCTCCGAGTCCGTCCCCCTCGACGGGAGCGCTCGGAGATGCGCTTCCTCGGCTGGCCGCAGGTCGACGACCTGGCCAGCGAAACCGTTGAGCCCTTCGGGAACCTGATCCGCTTCGCGTGCCTAACGGGACTCCGTCAAGGAGAGCTCTTCGCGCTGCGTGAGCGGACCATCGACCTCGCCGCCGGACGGCTGCTCGTCGAAGCCGGCGCCCGTGAAGGGAAGATCGTCCCGACCAAGACGAGCGCGGGCCGCCGGAACGTTCACTTCTCCGCTCGGGCTCTCCTCGTCCTCCGCAAGCAACTCGAGGCTCGCACCAACAACGAGCTCGGGCTCGTCTTCCCCACCCCAGGCGGCGCCGTGTGGCGCAAGGACAACTTCATGGCCCGGATCTTCCGGCCCGCGGTCGCCCGTGCTGGGCTCGCTCCGCTCCGCTTCCACGATCTGCGCCATACCTACGCGGCGCTCATGGTCGCTGCCGGCGCCCACCCAAAGCTCCTCCAGGCGCAGCTCGGTCACACCTCGATCAACGTCACGCTCAACACCTACGGGCACCTGTTCCCGGACGCCTTCGCGGACGTTGGCGACGCGCTCGACCGGCTCGTGCGCGGTCAGGCAAACCGCGCCACGGGCACGTAGCGGGCCCACTGATCTCCATCTCGAAGACGCTTGCGGCCCGATCTTCCACGATCCTCCGGGTTGCATATGGGTCGCAACGGGTGAGCGGCCCAGAAGGGGCACACATGAAAATCCCTGCAAATGACGGATGGAGCTAGGCGGACTCGAACCGCCGACCTCCTGGGTGCGATCCAGGCGCTCTCCCAACTGAGCTATAGCCCCGCGAGGCGAGCATTGTAGCGACGTCTACGCGGACGGGCCCGGCGACAGCCGCCCCTCGCTGATCGCCCGCGCCATCTGCGCCGATTCCTCGCGGAACCAGCTGCCGTCCTCGAGCTCGATCGCGGGCAGGCGACTCTGGCCCGTGTGCTCGATCACGGCCGTGCGGCGGCTGCGCGGCAGCAGTGTCTCCTTCACGACCTCGTACTCGATCCCCGCGTCGTCGAGCGCCTTCTGCACGCGCCAGCAGGGGTGCCTTTCGGTCTTGAGCCACATCACGGAGCAGCGGTGGAGCTTCACGGGCATCTCGTCCTCCGATTGTCGGCGTTCCCACGCCTACGATACGCCGGTGCGCGCCGTCGTCCTAGGGGCCCGAGGTGAGCCCGAGCTCGCCGACATCGACGAGCCGGCGGGCGGCGGCGAGCCCGTGCGCGTGCTCGCGTGCGGGCTCTGCGGCTCCGACGTCGAGAAGATCGGGGTCGCGCCCGCGGGCACGGTGCTCGGACACGAGGTCGTCGCGGAGACCGCCGACGGGCGCCGCGTCGCACTCGTGCACCACAGCGGCTGCGGCAGCTGCCCGCGCTGCCGCGCCGGGCACGAGTCGACCTGCGAGCGCTTTCCCGAGCCGACGATCGTGCCCGGCGGCTTCGCCGAGCGCGTCCGCGCGGGCGGCTGGCTCGAGCTCCCGGCGGATGTGAGCGACGCCCGCGGCACGTTCGTGGAGCCGCTCGCCTGCGTGCTGCGCGGGGCGGAGCGCGTGCCACGCGGCCGCGTTCTCGTGGTCGGCAACGGATTCATCGGCCGCCTCTTCGGCGCCGTGCTCACGCGCCGCGGCGACGAGGTGTTCGCGATCGACCGGGAGCCGGCGCGCGCCGGACGTCCACCCGACGGCCCCGTCGACGCGGTCGTCCTGTGCGCGGCGGGCGGCGGCGAGGCGGCCCTGCGCACCGTCGAGCCCGGCGGCACCGTGCTGCTCTTCGCGGACGCCGGCGTGGTGCCCGTCGACCCCATCTACCGCCGCGAGCTGACCGTGATCGGCTCGCGCTCCGCCTCGCCGCGCCACATGGCGGAGGCCGTCGCGCTCCTGCCCGAGATCGACCTCCCCGACCCGACCGTGCTGCCGCTCGAGCGCTTCGACGAGGCGCTCGCGCTCCACCGCGGCGCCGGGGCGCTCAAGGTCGTGCTCACGCCGTGAGGGCGCTCGTCTTCCACGGACCCGGCGACCTGCGGGTCGAGGACGTGCCACGGCCCGAGCCGCAGGCCGACGGCGACGTGCTCGTGCAGGTCGAGGTCGCGCTCACCGACGGCACCGACACGAAGGCGTTCCGGCGCGGGCACCCCGTCCTGCTCGGATCGCCCCCGAGCGCCTTCGGGCACGAGCTGTGCGGCGTCGACGTCGCCAGCGGGCGCCGGGTCGTCGCCGCCAACTCGGCCCCGTGCGGCGCCTGCGACGCCTGCCGGCGCGGCCAGGAGACGCTGTGCGCGAGCCTCTTGCCGCTGCTCAACGGCGCCTACGCCGAATTCGTGCTCGTGCCGGAGCGGATCGCGCGCGTGAACCTCCTCCCCGTGCCGGCCGGGATGCCCGCCGAGCTGGCGGCGATGGTGGAGCCGCTCGCCTGCTGCCTGCATGGCGTCGAGGCCGCCGGCGTTCAGGCCGGGGACACCGTCGCGGTGATCGGGCTCGGGCCGATCGGGCTCATGCTCTGCGCCTGCGTCGCCGACGCGGGCGGGTGGCCGATCGGCGTCGGCTCGAGGCCGGAACGCCGAGCGCTGGCGCCGCTCTTCGGCGCCGAGCCGGGCGACGGTGCGGGCGCGGACGTCGTCATCGAGGCGGCCGGCAGCGCCGACGCATGGCAACTCGCGCTCGCGCTCGTCCGCCCCGGCGGCACGGTGCTCGCCTTCGGCGGCCTGCCGCGAGATGCCCGCGTCGAGGTCGACCCGTACCGCATCCACTACGAGGAGGTGACGCTGCGAGGCGCTTTCCACCACGCACCACGACACGTGCGCGCCGCGCTCGCGTTCCTCGGCAGCGGCGCCTACCCGTTCGAGCGGCTGATCACGCACCAGGTCGGGCTCGAGGGCGTGGCGGGGCTCCTGGCTGACCCACCGCGCGACTACCTCAAGGCTGCCGTCGTCGTCTCCGGGTAGACGGGGAGGCCCTCGGCACGGGCTGCCTGGCGCTGGCACTCGTCCCAGGAGACGAGGGTCGGGTCGAATGCAGCGAGCTGCATCGCGCTCGCCACATGGATCGCATCCACTCCGCGGAGTCCGTGCCGGACTCCTACAGAGGCCGCGGTGTCGACGACACCGGCGTCTGCCTCCACGATGTCTGCTCGATCTGCGAGAAACGCTCCGTCGACAACGTCTGCATCAACTGCTCCCCTTGCATGGCGCCCATCTCGAACCGCGGCCGCCATGGCACATGCAAGCTCCGCGTGCGACACGCGACTCGTAGCGAGGCGCACGCCGCTGCCCCAGACATGCCGTGCGATATCCGAGTCGGCCTCGTCGAGGAACAGCTTCACGAGCGCCGACGCGTCGAAGTATGCGATCAAGCTTCGTCGTCTTCCGTCCCTGGTTCCGGGCCATGTCCCGGCCACGGGATCTTCCCGCGCGACCACCAGAGGTAGTCCATGAGCGTCGGCCCGCCGTCATCCCACTTCATCGGAGGCGGCAGCGGCCTGGGGTTACCCCGGGCCGGAGTGATGCGGCCCTCGCGAACCATCCGATCCCAGGCGGTCTCGGCGGCACTGAGCACCGCCTTCGGCTTCCCTCGCTCCGTGACAAGAATCTCCTCGCCCGCGGCCGCACGGTCGAGCCACGTGGACAGGTTCTCGCGCAGCTCACGGACACCGACTTCCACACGCATAGGATGTAGTGTACGCCCCGGCCGCGCAAGTGTCCACAACGGACACCGCCCGCTTCAGCCCGAGAACAGCGTCAGCTCGGGCTCCCTCTCACTTCGCAACGACGCGAGATCGACCTCGACCCAGCGCAGCCCGCGCGCCTCGGCGAGCGTGCGCGCCTGCTTGACGACCTTCTGCGCGGCGAGCACGCCCCGGCAGGCGGTCATCCCCGGCTCGGGCCGGATGCGCTCGAGATACCGCGTCAGCTGCTCGACGGCGTCGAGCGTGGCGACGCGCTTGATCTCGACCGCCACCCAGCCGCCGTCGCCGTCGCGGCACATGAGGTCGACCGGGCCGATGTCGGTGGGCCACTCGCGCCGCACGAGCCGCAGATCCTCGCCGAGCGCCTCGGGCCGGGCGGCGAGCTGCTCCTGCAGGTCACGCTCGACGCCGTCCTTTGCGAGCGCGGCAGCCTCCCCCATGTCATGCTCGACGTCGCTGAGGATCTCGACGACGCGGATGTCGAGCCTGTCCTCCGTCCTGCCCGCGCGCTTGCGCACGACGAGGCGCTCGAGGGGGTCTCCCTCGCGCTCGATCACCGTCGGCGGCGTCATCCAGTTCTGAGGCTTGAAGCCGCCGCTGTCGGCGTGCACCAGCACGGAGCCGTCGGATTTCAGCATCAGGAGCCGCACCGCCTCGGGCAGGACGGCGTCGAGACGGCCGGAGTAGACGACCTCGCAGCGGGCGACGATGAGACGCACGGCGCTGGACCGTACCGTCCCGGGCGGACATGTTCAGGGGCGTCCCCCCGGAAGGAGACGCCGCCGGACTCAGGCGCGCTCGACGCGCGAGCCGCCGACGATCGCCTCGCGACCGCCGGCGAAGCGGACGAGCGCCTTGCCCTTGCCGTCGTAGTCGGGCGACCAGACGACGAGCTCTGCCTCCTCGCCGGCCACGCGCACCGCCTCGCCGAGCGGCGGCGCGACGCCGCGCCAGTAGCGGACGAACGGGTTGTGCTCCCATTCGCGGCCGATCGTCGTCTCCTCGGTGTGCCCGGGCAGCACCCGCAGCGCGGGGTCGAGGGTCATCAGTCCCTCCATCACGGAGCGGCGCACGACGTCCGCGGGCCCGCCGCCGACCGCGTCCCGGAACAGCACGTCGCCGGAGAAGCAGAGCTCGCCGTTGACGACGAAGGCGACGCCGTCGTCGGAGTGGCCAGGAAGCGCGAGCGCGCGGACGCGCAGGCCGCCGCTGACGAGGTCGCCGCTGACGACGTCGATGCGGAACCGCGCGCAGAGCTCGTCCTCGTGGACGACATGGTCGCCATGCGCGTGGGTGCGGAGCACGTGCGTCGGCGTGAGGCGCTCGCGCTCGACGACCTCGAGCAGCGGCTGCAGCGGCGCGCCGCTGTCGACGAACACGGCCACCCCGCCGGGCTCGTCGCCCACGAGGTAGCCGTTGCTGAGCCAGCCCTCCGCCATCGAGCGCGCGACGATCACCGCACGAGCCTAGCGCGCGGTCGCGCACGCCGGATTGCGCGAGACTCCGCGCATGCCGCGCATTCTCTTCCTTCTCTCCCTGCTCGTCCTCGCCGCGGCGGCGGACGCCGCCGCGGCCGTGCGCGTCGTGCCGTCGCTCGATCCGGCCGCGGCGGCACGGCGGGGCGCGGTCGGGCTCGCCGTCCCGGGCGCAGGACCGACCACGACGCGCGAGAGCGCCCTCAACACGCTCCTGACAGGGCGGGCGAGGAGCTCGCTGAACGGCGGCACGCCGGCGGGCACGCCGCTGATCGCGCTCGGGCAGGGAGGCCCGCCGGACACGCTCGTCGTCCTGCCGCCGCCCGGCCGTAGCGCGAACGCGCGCTACCCGATCGGCGTCGTCGGAGGCGGCGCAGACGGCGTGCTCACCTCGAGCTCGACCCGCATCCGCGGGCTCGTCTCGCTCGCCGACGTCGCCACGGGCCGGGTGCGGTGGGAGCCCGACGACGACCCGGTCGGCACGCTCAGGGCGCTCGAGCGCCGCATCGAGCGCAACGACCGCATCCGCCTGCCGCTCTCCATCCTCGCCGCGGCTCTCGCCTACCTGGTGGCACTCGTCCGTCCCCGCTTCGGCCCGCGCATGCTCCTGCTCGCCCTCGCCGGCAACCTGTGGCTCGCCGGGCCGTGGGTCGTCGCGCTCGCGGCCGCGACGGCGCTCGTGCTCCCGCTCGGACTCGCCTGCGCGGCGCTCCTCGGCGCATATCTGCTCGCGTTCGGGCTCGACCCCGAGTCGGTGGCGCTGTCTCCGTTCGGACCGTCGCAGGCGGGGCGCTTCTACGGCGTCTCGAACCTGCTCGAGACGTTCCTGCTGCTCCCCGCCCTGCTCGGCGCGGCGCTGCTCCGGCGGCTCGGGGTGATCGTCGCCGGCCTCGCGCTCGTCACCGTCGCCGGCAGCCGCTTCGGCGCCGACGGCGGAGGCCTCCTCGTGCTGCTCGCCGCCTACGGCGTTCTGGTGCTGCGGACGCTGCGACTGCGGCTGACGCCGGCACGGGCGCTCTCGCTCGCCGCGGCCGCCGTCGCCGCCGGCTCTGCGCTCGTCGGCCTCGATGCCCTGCTCGGTAGCGCCAGCCACGTTACGAGCGCGCTCGCGGGCGGGCCGGCGTCGCTGCTCTCGGACATCGGCGGCCGGCTCGAGGCGTCCCTGCGGCGCACGTCATCCGGCGTCGGGCCCGCGTTCGCCGTGGTCGCCTCGCTCGTGCCGGCAGCCTGGGTGGCGACGCGCCGGCCGCGCCGGCCCGTCACCGACGCGCTCCTCGCTGCGCTGCTCGTCTCGCTCGTCGTCAACGACACGCCCGGCGACGTGGTCGGGGTCGGCGCGGCGGCACTGTTCACCGTGTGGCGGTTCGAGTCGCGCGAAGCGCTCGGGCCCGGTTAGACTCTCGCCACATGCGCCGGACGACACCCCTGCTCGTGCTCCTGCTCCTCGCCGTCGGCCTGCTCGCTGCGGGCTGCGGCGGCGGCAAGGAGGTGGGCGCCACGCCCGAGACCGTGGTCGGATCGGTGCCGACCGCGACCGCGCCGTCCGGCGACCTCCCCGCCCTCGCGCTGAAGGGCGACGCGACGGCCGGCAAGTCGCTGTTCGCGAGCCAGGGCTGCGGCGGCTGCCACACGCTCGCCGCCGCCGGAGCGAGCGGAAACGTCGGCCCGAACCTCGACCAGGCGAAGCCGAGCTACGAGCTCGCCGTCACGCGCGTGACCAAGGGCCAGGGCGCCATGCCCGCGTTCGGCGACAGCCTCAAGGCGCAGCAGATCGCCGACGTCGCCCAGTTCGTCGTCCAGTCCAGCGGCGGCTGATCCTCCCTCCCGGCTTCCCGCGCGACGTCCAGGCCTTCGCCTGCGACCTCGACCGCACTCTCGCCGGCCACGACGGCCTCCTGCGCCCCCGCACGCTGGCAGCGATCGCACGCTCGCGCGCCGCCGGCATCCCGGTCATCGTGGTTACCGGCAGGATGTTCCGCTCGGTGCGCCCGTACCTCGAGCAGGCAGGCATCGACGATCCCGTCGTCTGCTACCAGGGAGCGGCCGTCGTCGATCCGCTCTCGGGCGCCTTCCTCCTCCATGAGCCGATTCCCCTGGAGGTCGCGCGCGAGACGATCAGCGCCCTCACGGACGCCGGCTACTCCCCCAACTGCTACGTCGACGACCGCCTCTTCGTCGCCCGCCACACGGAGTACTCGCGCCTGTACGCCGAGTTCCAGCACCTGCCGGTGACCGAGGTCGGCGATCTCGCGGCGTGGCTCGAGAGCCCGCCGACGAAGCTCGTCGCCGTCGCCGACCCCGATCACCTGCCGCGGCTGCGGGCGACGATCGAGGAGCGCTTCGCCGGCCGGCTCTTCGTCACCACGTCGCTGCCGTACCTGCTCGAGCTCGGCAACCCCGCCGTGTCGAAGGGCACGGGACTCGCCTTCGTCGCTGGGCGGCTCGGCCTCGACGCGTCGCGCGTGGTGTCGTTCGGCGACGGCGAGAACGACATCGAGCTGATCGAGTGGGCCGGCTTCGGGATCGCCGTGGAGGACGCGCACCCGCTCCTGCTCGAGCGCGCCGACTGGACGTGCCCGAGCGCGGAGCAGGAGGGTGTCGCCGCGGTGATCGGCTCGTACCTAGACTCTCGCCCATGATCGACCTCAAGGCGGCACGCGCGAACCGCGCCGAGTGGCGCGCAGCGCTCGCGCGCAAGGGCGCGGCGGACGCGTTCGACGCGCTGCTCGCGGCCGACGAGCGCTGGCGCGCGCTCGTCCCCCGCGTCGACGACCTGCGCTCCCGCACGAAGCTGAAGGGCAAGCCCACGCCGGAGCAGCTCGAGCAGCTCCAGACGCTCAAGGAGCAGCTGCGCGCTGCCGAGGAGGAGCTCGCCGCCGCGGAGGCCGCCCGCGACGAGGCGCTCGCATCCGTGCCGAACCCGCCGCACCCCTCGGCGCCCGACGGCGACAGCGAGGACGACGCCGTCGAGCTCCACCGTGTCGGAGAGCCGCCGGCGCTCGCCGAGGTACGCGAAGCGACGGAGATAGGCCGCTTCGAGCTCGAGCGCGCGGCGCGCGTATCGGGCTCGCGCTTCGGCTACATGGTCGGCGACACGGCCCTGCTCGCGCTCGCCGTCTACCGCTTCGCGATCGACCACGTCGCCCGCGCGGGCTTCACGCCGGTGCTGCCGCCCGTGCTCGTGCGCGAGGAGGCGATGGTCGGGACAGGGTTCTTCCCGACCGAGAAGTCGAACATCTACGAGCTCGAGGCCGACGGGCTCTTCCTCACCGGCACGTCGGAGGTCGCGCTCGCCGCCATGCACATGGGCGAGATCCTGGACGAGGCCGAGCTGCCGCTGCGCTACTGCGGCTTCTCGACGTGCTTCCGCCGCGAAGCCGGAGCCGCCGGCAAGGACACGCGCGGGATGTTCCGGGTGCACCAGTTCAACAAGGTCGAGATGTTCGTCTTCATCGACCCGCGGGAGTCGTGGGCCGAGCACGAGCGCATGGTCGCGCTCGAGGAGGAGCTGCTCGACAAGCTCGGCCTCCCCTACCGCGTCGTCAACGTGGCGGCCGGCGACCTCGGCGCGCCCGCCGCGAAGAAGATCGACATCGAGGCGTGGTTCCCGTCGCAGCAGCGCTACCGGGAGGTGACGTCGTGCTCGAACACGACGGACTTCCAGGCCCGGCGGCTCGGCATCCGCATGCGCGGCGCGGGCGGCCTGGAGCCGCCGCACACCCTCAACGGCACGGTCGTGACCGACCGCGCCGTGCTCGCCCTCCTCGAGAACTTCCAGGGCGAGGTGCCGGACGTGCTTCGTCCGTACGGAGCCCCGCAACGGGTCGAGAGCTGAGCCACAAGCGCCTCTCCTCCCCGGCCGCCGCGTAGGATTGCGGCTCGGCGGGGTGCCGGAGCGGTCGAACGGGGCGGTCTTGAAAACCGCTGGGCGTGCAAGCGTCCCGTGGGTTCGAATCCCACCCCCGCCGCCATATCCGCCGCCGCGGCAGCGTCTGCCCGGCGGACGGAGGCACCGCGGCCGCCACGCGCCCCGGTTGCGGGGGCGCTCGTTCGCGTGGAGGAGGCAGGCGGGAGCCGGCGCCCCGATCCGCGGCCCCGCGCGGGATTCCCTCGACCCAGGGGTGCGTGCCGAGGCAGTGCGCACCGATAGCCTGGAGTGCCATGCGCGCGCGGCACCTCGTCCTTCTCGCGGCCTGCGCCTCCCTCTTCGCCCCCGCGGGCGCGCCCGCATCGGCCCTCGTCGACCGGGACGCCAGGGCCGTGAAGCTGCAGGTGAACGCCGCGGGCCAGGCGCTCCTCTCCTACGAGGCGCGCGGCAAGAAGTGGAACGTGCTCGCGTGGGGCGCCGTCAACGCGATCGCGCCCACCCCCGCAAGGAGGCAGGTCGAGTTCAAGCTGGACTACTCCGGCGGTTGGGGCACGTACAGGAAGGACGTGTGGAAGAGCTTCCGGAACACGTGCGGACCCTACAGCGGCCCGCCGCTCGCCTGGCTCGTGACCGCATGCACGGCCAGGGACGGCAGCCACTGGGCCGTGCAGTCGTGGCAGCGCGCGCTTCCCAACTACGGGCTGCGACCGACGCCCAGGCAGGCCGTCTGGGAGCTGCGGCTCTCACACTGGACGGGCCCGCTGCCCGAGCTCACGGTGCGCCTCAACTGGGCCTACCGCAAGTTCGACCACATCTTCGGCTCGTTCACCTACAACGGCTCACCGGTGCATGGGTTCCAGTCGACATCGGTCGGCGAGCCGCTCGACACGTTCGGTCGCAACCTCTACGTCGATACCTTCAACTCGGCCTACGGCGCCGGTTGGAAGCGCGAGAACAGCTTTCTCACGCACAAGGGCACCGGAACGTTCTGCTACGGCTTCTACCCGCACGGCAGCCGGCCCGCCGGCAAGGGTGAGCGCTACCGCGCCACCATCATCGGCCCCGGCGTGACACCCGACGTGATGTGGCAGGGCGAGCCGCTCGGGAGCTACAACCAGGCGCTCGACCTCGAGCTCCACGAGCAGCAGCGCGCCCTGTACGGCAGCGACACGCTCTGCAAGCCCGTGTAGCGGACGCAGCCGGCCCGGCCCTGCCGGCGGCGTCCGTAGGATCCGCCGCATGATCGCAGCGGTCGTGTTCGACATGGACGGCGTCATCGTGGACAGCGAGCAGGTCTGGGACGGCGTCCGCGAGCAGCTCGTCGCCGACTGGGGCGGGCGCTACTCCCCCCAGGCGCAGCGGGCGATGATGGGCATGAGCTCCGGGGAGTGGTCGCTCTACATGCACGAGGAGCTCGGCCTGCCGCGGCCGCCCGAGGAGATCAACGACGAGGTCGTGCGCCGCATGCTCGAGCGCTACCGGGCCGATCTGCCCCTGATCGACGGGGCGGTGGATGCCGTTCGCTCCCTTGCCGGGACGTTCCCGCTCGCGGTCGCCTCCTCGTCGAACCGCCCGCTCATCGACGCCGTGCTGGAGACGGCGGGCATCGCCGACTGCTTCGCCGCCACGGTCTCCTCGGAGGAGGTCGGGTGCGGCAAGCCCGCCCCCGACGTCTACCTCGAGGCCGCCCGCCGCCTCGCTGTCGCACCCGAGCGCTGTGCGGCGGTCGAGGACTCCGGCAACGGCATCCGCGCCGCCCACGCGGCCGGCATGCGCGTGCTCGCGTACCCGAACCCGCACTACCCCCCGCCCGCCGGCGCGCTCGAGCTCGCCGACGTGGTGCTCCCCTCGATGCGCGCCCTCACACCCGACGCGGTGGCGAGGCAGGCGCCGGCGCCCACTCGACAGCGTCGGGATCCGAACGTACCCTGAGACCGTGATCGTGAGCGAAGACGCCGTCGTACGACGGCCGCGCAGCCTCCCGCGCCGGGCGGTGCGGGTCGGCGGCACGATCCTGATGGCTCTCGGGCTTCTCGCGCTCGTGTGGGGATTCGTCGTCTGGCGCTTCGGTGACCCGGTGACGGGGCTCTACACACGCTGGCAGCAACGCCAGCTGCAGACCGAGCTCTCTCAGGTACAGCGGCGCTACGCGGCTCCCGCACCCGCGGCCGGGGCGGCAAGCGCCTCCGCGGATCCGGCCGCCGCAGCAGCCGCGATGCGCCGCCAGGCACGACGCCTCAGATCCGAGACCGGCCGAGGAGAGGCGCTCGGGCGGATCCGCGTCAGCCGCATCGGGTTGGACATGATCGTCGTCAACGGCACCGATCGCGACTCGCTCGTCCGCGGCCCCGGCGTCGACCCGCGGACGCATCTTCCCGGCGAAGGCCAGCTCGTCTACATCGCGGGGCACCGAACGACCTACGGGGCGCCGTTCGCCCAGATCGACCGCCTGCGCCCGGGCGACCGCATCGAGCTCGACATGCCCTACGGGAAGTTCGTCTACCGCGTGTCGTCCCACGTCATCGTGCCGGCCGACGATCTCGACCGGCTGCGTTCGCGCGGGCGCGAGGAGGTCGCGCTGCAGGCGTGCTATCCACGCTTCTCGGCGCGGCAGCGCTACATCGTCTACGCGACGCCCGTCAAGACGCCCGCGAGCTAGCGGTCGCCGAACTCGTTCACCCAGACGGTGACGCCACGACGGCCCTGGAACGTGTCGACCGCGACCGCGGCGAGCCCCTGGCGCCGCCACTGCGGGCCGAACAGGTTGGCCCGGTGGGTGGGGCTGTTGAGCCACCCGTCGACGACCACGCGGGGTGCTCGCCACGGCCCTTCCGCGAGGTAGAGGTTCTCCCCGACCGCGCCGGTGTAGCCGGCTGCGCGAACGCGGAACGTCCAGTCGCCGCCGCAGGGGCTGTGGTCGAAGTTCTCGCAGCGGGCGATGTCCTCCGCCTTCTTCAGCGAGCTCACGTTGAGGGGCGGCGCGAGCGCGAGAGGCTCGAGACCGCGTCGCTTGCGGGCCCAGTTGACGAGGCAGGCGAGCGTTCGCTGCTGGCGGGCGAGCGGCAGGTCGGTGCGCTCACCGCCCGGGCACGCCGCCTCGCCCGCGAGGTACGGCTTCCAGCGGTCGTTCCCGGCGTAGAGCGACGCGGTGCTCAACGCGAGCGCGCGTGCCGGCGCGTCCTGCGAGGACTTGACGAGGCGAAGCGGGACGGCTGAGCCTTCTCCGCCGCTCGCCGCTCCGGACACGAACAGAAGCAAACCGGCGACAGCGAGCGTCATCAGCGAGCTCGTGCGGCACCGACGGCCGGCATGTCTCGCGACAGCCACCCGCGGGAGGATACAGCGCCGTTCGACCCGGTGCACGAGTCTCCTTCCTCTCGCATGAAGCACGTCACCGCGCGCTGTGCCGCCGGCCCTTCAGCCGGCGGAACGGCGCGTCCATCGTCAGGCGACGAGCTCGAGCTTCGCGGTAGCCTTGCGCTGTCCGCTCTGGGCGCGAATGACGATCGAGAACCGCTGACCCGCGGCCAAGGCAGGAAGCCGGAAGCGGACGCTCCACGTGCCGCCCGGGAGCGTGCGCCGCCAGACGATCGGCTGCGCCACACCCCCCACGTAGACCTGGGCAGTGACACGCGCGCGCGTGGAGAGCTTCAGGTACGCAAACTGCTCACCGGCGACGATCCGCCCTTTCAGGGCAGACACCGTGAGAGGCGTCTGCCGTGGCAGCACCGGCAACGTCAACGTGCCTACGTCATCCGCCGGCGTGGCATCCGTCTGGATCGCGCGCGCCCTCGCGGGAACGAACAACTTCCGGCCGCGCGCGACGGAGACGGGGGCGCGCACGGTCGCAGAGGCGCCGATCGGAAGGCTGCCGAGATCGCAGTCGATGATCGTCACGCCCGTGCAGCCCGGCCCACGGCTTGCCAGCGCTTTGCCCTTCGGGATCGTGTTGTCCTGAAGGGTGATGAGCACGTGCACACCGCCCGCCGGCGCCTTGCCCCTGTTCACGACCGTGACGACGACCGAGAGCCGGTCGCCGAGCCTCAGCCCCTTCACCCTCGACGCCGACACGGTCGTCGCCAAGTCCGGCAACGAGGCCGCCGCGCCGCCGCCGCCGGAGCCGCCGGAGCCCGAGCCGCCGCCACCGGAGCCCCCACCGGAGCCACCAGAGCCACCGGAGCCGCCGCCGCCCGACGGGCAGGCGAGATTGAACTGCGTGGCGCCGAGATCGAGGTCGGCCGGCGGGTAGAGCGAGGGCGGGCCGAGCACGAGATCCGTCTCGCTCCTGCGGTTGCACGGCATCTTCACCGACAGCGTGGCGCGTGTCTCGCTCGCTGCGAACACGCCTGTCGCCGTGTCGAAGATCTCGTTCCCGTCGGCGAACTTCGAGATCGCGACGAAGCTCACCTCACAGCCGTCGCGAACGACGTGGAAGGTCGCCGTGGCAACGAGCCCGCTCACCGTCGTCGACTCGTGGAACGCGCACAGGGATTCCGCTGCGCCTCCCCGCTCGGGCACGCCCGCGAGCACGACCGACGACGCCGCGAGAGCGGCCAACACCCACCTACGTGACGTCATCCTGATCCCTTCCCCCCACAGACGTGGCGCACCCCCTGCCCAGCAGACTAGAAACGTCGGCGGGAAAGTCAAGGGCCTGCGCGCCGGGCGGCAACGCGCGCGACCGCTGCGCCGCCGGCGCCGATCCGAGCGCGCCCGCCGGCCGGCGGTAGCCGCCCCCGCCGGCGACGAGGCGCGGGCGCTCGCGCGATGCCAGCGCTCACGGCGACCCGTTCGAGGGGTCAAGCGCCGCGCCGGGGATCCCGACTCCTCTTCTACGTAGCCGCCGAGCACGAAGGGGAAAACCACCATGAGGAACGTCGATCGCCGGAACGTCCGGGTTCGCCTGTCGCGTGTTGCGGTCGCGGCGCTCGCGCTCGCCGCCGCCGTCCCTGTCACCGTCGCCGTCTTCGACCTCGCCGCCGGTCGGGCCCTGGCGGCGGCGTCGGGGTCGAGCATCGACCTGCGCCTCGATTTCGAGACGGGGAACGGGTCGCAGTTCTCGGGGTTCGAGTGTCCGCATCCGGAGACTCAGCTCGAGATCTACGACGCGTCCAAGACGGCGTATCCGGCGCCGCGGCAGGGCAGGTACGCGGCGCGCATCTCGGAGTCCGCGGCCGACGTGTGGTCGGGCAACAACATCGTGCGCTGCCTGGGCGCCCGCTATGACAGCGGCGAGTCGGCGGGCAAGGACTACTACTACGGCTTCTCGCTGTACGTTCCGGCAGCCGGCCTCAGCGACAACCTGCTCTGGGAGCTCCACCACCCCGCCTCCCTCTACAACCTGCCGGGCTGCAGCGTCGCACCCCTGGCGTTGCATGCTCGCAACGGCGGCCTCAACTTCCGGATCGCGACGGGGAACTGCACCGTCGGCTCCGGCTACGCCTACTGGGACCCGAACATCACGCTGCCGGGCCTCGCGAGCGTGCCGCGCTCGACCTGGCTCGACTTCGTCGTCCACATCTCGTTCTCGGAGACGAACGGCACGGTCGAGCTGTGGTATCGCGCCGGCAACGATCCGTTCCCGCCGGCGCCGCAACTGAGCCGCACCAGCATCCCGACGCTGCCCTACACGAGCAACGTCCGCAACGTCACCCTCTACACCGAGATGGGGCTCTACGCCGGCCGCAGCGGCTACACCGGCAGCGACACCGTCTATCTCGACGGCTACCGGCGCGCCACCAACAAGGCCGACGTCCTCGCCGAGTTCCCGACCGGCGACACACCGGCGCCCGCACCGGCACCCGCACCGGCACCCGCACCGGCACCCGCTCCCGCTCCCGCTCCCGCTCCCGCTCCGGCACCCGCGCTGGTCTCCGAGCCTCTGATCAGCGGCACGCCCCTCCAGGGCCAGGTCCTGGCCTCGTCGACGGGCACGTGGGCGAACAACCCCACCGCCTACGCCCACCAGTGGCAGTGGAGCCGCGACGACGGCGCCACCTGGCTCAACGTGAACGGCGCCACCCGCCCCACCTTCGACGTCAGCCCCACCTTCGTCGGCGCCAGCGTCCGAGCCGCCGTCACCGCCGCCAACGCGACCGGCTCCACGACCGCCTTCACCACATCCGTGACACCCACCGCCGCCGCACCGGCTGCCGCTGCTCCGGTCGACGTGTCGGCGCCCGCTGCTCCCCCGGTCGTCGCGGCGCCGAGGAACATCGTGCCTCCGACGATCATGGGGGTAACGAAGAAGGGCCGGACGCTTGCCTCCTCGGGCGGCGCGTGGTCGAACGCCCCGACCGACTACGCCTACCGGTGGCAGTGGAGCCGCGACGACGGCGCCACATGGCTGAACGTGAACGGCGCCACCCGTCCGACCTTCGATGTCACCGCCACGTTCGTCGGCGCAAAGCTACGGGTCGCCGTCACCACCTCCAACGGCGCCGGCTCGGCTACCGCCACGAGCACACCCGTCCGGGTCGCGGGCACCCCGGCCAGGGTCAAGGCGAGCGCCTCCCGGATATCGCCCACCGCGAACCGGGCCCGCGTCACACGATCGATCCTCGTGGTGCCCCGTCACCCCCACCGACAGCGAGGCCGGTAGCCGCGGAGCCGCCAGGGGGCAGATACCCGAAGCCGCCCGGAAGCCGCCGCAGTCGATCCGTGGAGGATCTCCGCTGACAGGGCAAAGGCTCTACGCTAGTGGCCGTGATCGACCTCCACAGCCACATCCTGCCGGGCCTCGACGACGGGGCCCGGAATCTGGAGGAAGCGATCGAGATCGCCCGCTCGATGGCGGACGACGGCGTCGGCGTCGTCTCGGCGACGCCTCATGTCCGCGACGACTATCCGACCTCGCCCGACGCGATGGAAGCGGCGCTCGGGCTCGTCCGCAGCGCGGTCGCCGAAGCCGGCATCGCCCTCGACGTCCGCGGCGGCGGCGAGATCGCGCTCGACCGGCTCGGCTCTCTCGCCGACGACTCGCTCGCCCGCTTCGGTCTCGGCGGCAACCCACGCCTGCTGTTGCTCGAATACCCGTATCACGGCCGGCCGCTCGGTCTCGAGCACGAATGCGCGCGCCTGCGGCAACGCGGGATCGTCACCGTGATCGCCCACCCGGAGCGGAACCTCAGCGTGCAGGAGCGCCCAGGCGACCTCGAAGAGGTCGTTCGCGCCGGCGCCGTCGTGCAGCTCACGGCCGCATCTGTCGACGGGCGCCTCGGTCGCGCATCCGCTGGATGCGCCAGACGCCTGCTCGAGCTCGAGCTCGCGCACCTGATCGCAAGCGACGCGCACGCTGCGGGCGTGCGCGAGGCCGGCATGTCCCAGGCCGCCGCGGCCGTCGGAGGGGGCGAGCTGGCCCGCTGGCTCACCTCGGACGTTCCCGCCGCGCTCCTCGAGGGCGACGAGCTGCCGGCCCGGCCGGCCGGCCTGCGCCGGCGAGGCGGCCTGCTCGGACGCCTCAGGCGCTAGCCTCGGCCGGCGCCGCCGGCTGCCCGTCGCCCTGCCGGAGGGGCCGAGCGGTCGACTCGGCCTCGCCCGCTCAACGCGAGCGGGCGACGAACGAGACCCGGCGCCGCGGGCCCGCGAAGCGTCCGGCCGGCCACACTCGTAGCCGCCTGTCGCCGCGGCGCGGGGGCGACCGGCTCCGAGCCCGATCCCAGGGCGGGAGCGGTCGGACGGTGGACCTCGGCCAGGAGCGTCAGCGCCGTGATCACGACGGCCCAGGCGATCATCAGGGCGAGGCGGCGGGCGGCAGGGACGCCGAGGCGCCGCGAAGCTCCGCGCCGAGGTCGCCGACCCGGCTGAGGCCCAGGGGCGGCCTCCACCTCGCCGCCGCCGGGGAGCGCAGCCCCGGCGGGCGCTTCGAGCTCCGCGGCCGGAATCGGCCGCTGGAGGACATCTCTACGGGTGCCGTCGGCGACGAGGTCCCACGGCTGCTCGGGCAGGGCCGCCCGCGCTGCGGCCGCGGCGACCGGGTCGACGAGCGCCAGCTCCGGGCTGATCACCTCGAGCGGCGCGCCGCCGCCGTCACCGGCGCCCGCTCGAATCCCCGGCGGCCCGCCCTGATGTCCCGCCATCTGGTTGCCACCTTCTCCCGGTAGATGCTTCGATCTTCTCGAAGCCCGCACGGTCTCCTGCGGCTCGGGACGCTGCCGCCCGGCAGGCGACGCGCTACTTTAGTCGTGCCCCCGCCCAGCCGAAGGGTTGATTCGGAGACCGTAAGCGCTGATCGCTGCTGCACAGGACGATCCGGACGACGCCGTGACTGAGACCCCGTTTTCGATCATCTGCCTGTCGCCCCAGGAATGGTCGGCGAGCCTTCCGACGAACCGGCAGCAGATCATGCGCCGAGCGGCCGAGCGCGGCCATCCCGTCCTCTTCGTCGAGACCGGGCAGTTCGTCGGAACGCACCTGTGGCGGCTGATCCTGCGGCCCCGCCGCAGGTCGCTGCTGCGCCGCCTCTTCACCGGTGAAGCGGCCGCACCCGGCGTCACCGTGCGCAAGGCGCTGAACGTGCTCCCGTGGGGCCAGCGATACCGAGCGAGCGACGCGGTGAACGGCCGCATCAGCAGGTGGGTGGTGGCACGCGCCGCGCGCGGCCTGCCGCGACCACGCGTGATCTGGCTCTACGATCCGCGCGCGACCTGGGCCGTCGGCCACGCGGACGATGCCTTCGGCGTCTACGACTGCGTCGACGACTATCCCGAGCAGGCCACCGGCGAGCGGAATCGCGCCCTGGTGGCGGCGGCAGACCGCCGTGCAGCGCTTCTCTCCCGGCTCGTGTTCACGACGACCACGCCCCTCTTCGACCGGCATGCGCGCACGAACCCGCGTACGCACCTGGTACGCAATGTCGGCGACTTCGCGCATTTCGCGCCGGCGAGCGATCGCGACCGGGCGCCGCGAGAGCTCCGCGATCTCCCGCGCCCCGTGCTCGGCTTCGCCGGCAACTTTCTTCCCGGCAAGGTCGATTTCGAGCTGCTCGACGAGATCGTGCGCTCTCTCGAGACGGGCAGCCTCCTGCTCGCAGGGCCCGCGGCCGACGGCACGGTCAGGCGCCGGCTGAACGAGGCCGTGCGTCACCCCAACGTCACCTGGCTCGGGTCCGTGCGGTACGAGCAGCTGCCCTCGATCGTCGCCGCGTTCGACGTCGGATTGATCCCCTACCTGCGCAACGAGTACACGCGCAGCTGCTTTCCGCTGAAGCTGTTCGAGTACCTGGCGGCGGGCAAGCCCGTCGTCGCGAGCGGGCTTCCCGAGCTCGAGGGCATGGAGCCCGACGTCGTCGTCGCTTCCGGAGCGGCTTCGTTCATGGCCGCCGTCGGCACGGCCGCCGGGGACGGAGACGCGGCGGCCGTCGCCCGGCGGCAGGCGATCGCGGCGGCGAACACCTGGGAGAGCCGCACGTCGCGCCTGATCTCGCTCATCTCGCAGGAGCTCTAGATGCGCCTGCTCGTCGCGAGTGACCAGTGGTCGCCCGACGCGATCGGCGGCTCGGCGCGCGTGGCGGCCGACACGGCTCGCGCTCTCGCGGCGCGAGGCCACGCGGTCAGCGCGATCGTGCCCGCTCAGCCCGACCGTCCGGCCCGGGCGCTCGAGGATGGAGTCGAGGTGCTCCGAGTGCTGCGCCGCGGCCGCCTGCCGCAGACGATCGGCGACCGGCTGCAGACGCGACGCGCGGCCCGTTCGCTGCCGTCATCGTCGTTCGACATCCTCGTCGGTCACCAGTCGTCGACCGCCGCCGGACTCGCGGCGGGAATGCCGGAGCTGCCGCTCGCCCTCGTCTTCCACGCGTCGGCCGTCCTCGAACGCAGATACCTGCGCTCGCGCGCAAGCGGACGGGAGCGGGTCTTGCTCGGCGCGCTCGAGCCTGCGCTCGTCGCGTTCGAGCGCCGCGCGGTCACGCGGGCAGCGGCGATCCTCGTCCTGAGCGAGTACAGCCGGGAGCTCGTGCTCTCCCGTCACCCCGATGCGGCCGACCGCATCCGGCAAGTCCGTGGGGGCGTCGGCTCGGCCTTCCTCGCTCCGCCGCGCGAGACCGCCGCGGCGGTGCGGGCGCGCCACGGCATTCCGCCCGAAGCCGTGTTCCTGCTCACGACGCGCCGACTCGAGCCCCGCATGGGCCTCGAGGAGCTCATCGCCGCCCTGGCGTCCGTCGCCGACGAGCGGTTCGTCCTCGCCGTCACCGGCGACGGCGCCGGACGCGCTGCGCTGGAGGATCTCGTCCGCTCGCTCTCCCTGAACGAGCGCGTACGATTCCTGGGACGCGTGGACGAGGACGAGCTGCGCTCGCTCTACGCCGCCGCCGACCTGTTCGTCCTGCCGACCGTCGCATACGAGGGATTCGGCATGTCGACGATCGAGGCGCTAGCGAGCGGGACGCCCGTGCTCGGCACCGCCGTCGGGGCCACCCCGGAGATCCTCGCCCCGCTCGACGCAGCGCTGATCGTCCCGCGCGCGGACTCCGCTGCCATCGCGGAAGGGCTGCGACGGATCGTTCCCCGGCTGACTCCCGAGCTCCGGAGCCGCTGCGCGAGCTGGGCGCGCGCCGAGTACGCGTGGCAGGAGGCCATCGAGCCCTGGGAAGCCGCCCTGGAGCGGGCGATTGACGCGAAACGGGTTGCGGGTAACCTCTGAGAGCTATGGCGACCATCGACGTCTACCGTGCGCTGTGGCGCCATCGGCTCCTCATCATCGGTCTCACCGTCCTCACCGGGGTCGTCGCGTACGTCGTCACGTCGCAGCAGACGAAGATCTACGAGGCCACCGCGCTGGTGCGCATCCAGCAGAAGATCACGACCGCCAACGACGCCTTCGGCTCGCTCGAGCTCGGCACGCGGCTCGCTCAGACGTACGCCAGGATCGTCGAGACGAAGGCCATCGACCGGCGGGTGGCGGCGTCCCTGCAAGGCGTCGTACCGGCGTCGGAGATCAACCTCTCGGCGAAGCCCGTCCCCGAGGTGGAGCTGCTGCAGGTGTCGGCGCGCAGCCAGTCGCCGACCAATGCCGCCCTCGTCGCGAACCAGGCCACCGCCGCGCTGAAGTCCTTCGTCAACGACACCGGGACGCTGCGCGACCAGATCATCGTGATCGACAGGGCCTCCGTTCCCGATTCGCCCGTGTCTCCACGCGTCAAGCTGGTCGTGGCGCTCGCCGTGCTGCTCGGCCTCATCCTGAATGCCGCCCTCGCGCTCGTCGCCGACCTCTTCGCCGACCGGATGCCGGACGCGACCGACATCGAAACCGTGTTCGGACGCCCGCTGCTCGCGATGATCCCGTCGCTGTCGCTGGCGAAGCCGTCGACCGTCGCGGTAGCGACCATCTCCGGGCGGCGCGGCCTGGCGCAGCCACCCCTGGTCGAGAGAGAGAGAAGTCGCGGGCGTGGCCGCTAGGGTCGACCGCGGCGGCGACTCGGCTATCCGCGGTCTCGTCGACGTGCGCAGCCCGTCGGCCGAGCCGTTCCGGATGCTGCGGCTCGCGGTCGATCTACGCCCGAGGGGGGACGTCCGCCGGCCGGTCGTGTTCACGAGCGCCGACCCGGCGGAGGGCAAGTCGATCATCGCCGCCAACTACGCCTTCGTCGCCGCTCAGACCGACCGCAGGGTGCTGCTGGTCGACGCGGACATGCGCAAGCCCACCCTCCACAAGCTGTTCGGTGTCCGGGGCACGCCCGGGCTGACCGAGGTGATCGCGGCGGGCATCGACTACAAGACGGTGATCAAGCCGATTCAGAGGGAGCCCGGAGTGCTGCACCTGCTGGCGGCGGGAACGACCCTACCGAACGTGGGAGATGTCGCCTCGTCCGAGGCGATGGAAACGCTGTTCGCATCGGTGACGGCGCTCTACGACCTCGTCGTCGTCGACACGCCGCCTCTGCTCGCGGCGTCCGACGCGGCAACGCTCGCGTCGCACGTCGGCGCGGACGTCGTGTTCGTCGTCGCGCACGGCACCAAGAAGCGCCGCGTCACACGGGCCATCGGCAAGCTCGACCTCGTCGGCGTGAACGTCCTCGGGTTCGTCGCCAATCGCGAGGGCGATCTGTCGGAGTACGGCTACTCCTAGAGAGCCGTGCGAGCGGGGTCGCCGATCGGTAGCAGTGCGGGCCCGCACTCGTTGCGCCGTGGGGCGCTCCTCGGCGCGGCGGCGGCCGCGAACGCCGGCGTCGCACTGGGATTCGCAAGCGGCAACCCGGCCGCGGCTGTCTTCCTGGCGCTCCTCCCGGCGCTCCTGCTGCTCCTCGGCGGGCTGATGTCCGGCCACCGTGCCGTGCTCGTCTTCGCCGCGTTGGGACTCACCTTCACCGGGCTCCCGCTGCTCACCGAACCGCTGCCGCTCCCCGGAGGCACCGCGGTCTACGCGACCGACGTGATCCTGCTCCTCGCGATCGGGGCCTGGGCGGCGGACAGGCTCGTCAACCAGCAGGCGCCGGGCACGCGGCCGGCCGGCCCGCTCGCGACCACGTGGCCGCTCCTGGCGCTAGCCCTGTTCATCGGCCTGGCCGTCCTCCGCGGCCACGATCGCTACGGACAGGGTCTCTTCGGCCAGCCGCTGCGAATCGTCCTCTACGCGGGGATCGCCGTGGCGCTCGTCGGAGTGGACGCGCGAACGATGTGGCGCGGGATCAGCGCCGTCTTCTACGCCGGCGCGGTCGCCCAGTTCCTCTACGCGTTGTTCTACATGGCCACGGGAAGCTCGCAGACGGACTCGCTGGCCCTCTCGACCGGCGGCATGCGCATTCTCGCGCTCGGCAGCGCGATGTACCTGGTCGGCAGCCTCGTGTGCGCCCTGCTCAACCTGGAGCGGAGCGCCGACCGCTTCGGCAGGCAGGTTTTCCATGCCGTCATCGCCGGCCTCGCGCTGTTCGGCATCGTCGTCTCGTTCGGCCGCACGACCTACGCGGCTGTCGCGCTCATCGTCCCGATGCTCCTCGTGGGCAGAAGGGCCCTTCGCCGCTCCCTGCTCTGGCTGATCCCGCTGCTCCTGCCGGTCATCGTGGCGGCCGTGCTGCTCGCTCCCCTTCTCGATCCCACGCTCGGTCCGACCCTGACGTCCCGCGTCGGTGCGTCACCGACCACCGACCTGAACGTGATCTGGCGAGAGAGAGCGCGCGACACCGCTCTCGCCGGCATCGACCAGCATCTCCTGACGGGGTTCGGGTTCGGCCGCCCGACGCGCTTCCTCCTTTTCGGGCGAGTCGAGGACGTCACCGGCGATCCGCACAACAGCTACGTGTACCTCCTCGCAGGCGGGGGGATACTCGCCCTCGGGTCGCTCCTCGCCGTGATGCTGGCCTACCTGATCGACGTGGCTCGCCGACTGCGCACGGCGATCGGCGTCGAACAGACGCTGCTGATCTGGTCGCTCTGCACCTGGTTCGCATTCATGGTGAACGCTTTCTACGGACCCGTTCTCTCCGATGCGTTGTTCCTGATGACGATCTGGATCCTGATGGTCATGCCCATGTGCGTGCCCGTGCGCGCAGGCAGGCCGAGCTAGCCCGGTTCACCCGCCCGGCCCGGGGCGGGGGCGCCCGCGCCACGCGAGCGATCCGGGCTAGAGAGCGAGCTCGACGATCGGCGGCTCTGCCTCGAGCGACAGCGTGACGACCCGGTCCGCGCCCTCGACCGACATTCGCGCGATGACGCCGGCGTCCGTCTCTTCCAGCACGAGGGACGGGGCCTCGGCGGTGCTTTGCGGGGCGACGAGCAAGGCCCCGAGGTGGACGGTCCCGCGCCAGCTCGTCACCTGCTGCGAGCGCGGGGCCGGCGTCCACGCCTCGAGGCGCCTCGACCACCATCCTTCCCGGTCGATGTTCGTGGTCGCCGGCCGGGTGGCGGCGAACGCGATCTGGAGACGCGCTGCTCCGCCGTGCGATGCCTCCACGAGCCGCGGAGACCGCGCCACGACGTCGAGTGACGGATGCAGCGGCCAGCTCTGCGAGGCCGTGTGCGAATCGCGCCCCTCGAGCCGGTCGACGACGAGAAGGCTGCGGCTGCCCACTCGAGCGACCATGCGGCGGTGCGCGACACGGCCCTGCCTGCGACCGATCCCGTCGTGTGCTCCGACGGCGACGAGATGCTCCGGATCCCACGAGCGGAGGTACGCGTTGCCGTGCCGCACCCACAGGAACGCGCCGCCCTGCTCGGATTGATCGAGCCCGTCGACGGCAACCGTCGCATGGGAGACCGTTCCGCGGAACCAGCTGCGGATCGCCGCATCGAGGTAACTGCCCGTGCCGGGATCCACCACGAGCTCGTCCTGCCCGTCGCAGAGCACCAGCGAGAGGCCGTCGGCATGCCCGTGCGCGGCGATGCTGAGGTACCCGAGCGGCCCCACGTCGAAGAGCGCCCGCAGGCCGCCGAACCGGAAGACGACGATTCCCGCATCGGGCAGGATCCCGCTCGAGGCAGGAGCGCCCGGCGGCGTGGCGGCAAAGCGCTCCATCCCTGCCTCGCCGAAGAGCATCGGCACCCTCCCGTCGAGATGCCCGGAAACCCGACGCGCCCCGGAGTGCCCGAGACGCGCCGCGATCGAGGCCGCGATGCTCCGGGCGCCCTCGCCGCCGCGCCCGTCGAGCATGAGCGCCCGCCCGTCGTCCGCGTCGCCGAACGCGGGGTCGGGCTCGTCACCGTCGACGAGGAGCGCGAGCGCGTCTCCCGCTCGCTCGAGGGCAGCGACGACGGCGGCGGGAACGGCCATGCCGCGGGCATCCAGCAGCGCCGTCGCGACGAGCAGCATCTCCAGCAGGAACAGGTGGTACGCGAACGCCTGCTCCGCACCGGCGCCGTCCGGAAGCACCTGAAGGCGCGCCTGCTCGGCGATCTCCGCGCCGGCGCGCGCACTCCATCTCTCCGAGTCCGCGAGCTCGGGCGCCAGCAGGCCGACGGCTAGGAGCCCGAGCAGCTCGGCGACCAGATGGTTGTTGGCGGAGCTGTGACGCGACAAACCTCGCTCGATCCAGCGCGCGTGCTGCCAGAGGCCGCGCAGGATCGACCGCGCGGCGGCCTCGTCGAGCTCCGCGGACCCCCGGAGACCGTCGAACGCGACGGCGAACGACAGCACCCGCAATCCCGGCTCGAATGCGTTGGCCCACGCGATGCCTCTCCCGGGGGGATGCTGCCGCAGCCAGCGGAGCAGCCTCCGAAGCGCCTCGTGCGAGAAACGCTCGTCGCCCTCGACGAGCGAAGCGAGCACGAGCAAGGGCAACTCCTGGCAGCGGTGCAGCTCCCAGATCAGCTTCGGGTTCCCCGGCGTCCTGTGGCGGAAGTCGATCAACCGTCCATGGCGATCGGGCCAGCGGTCTCCGGAAACGGGGTCGGTGCTCCCGTCCCAGCAGCTCGGGAGCGCGAACGGCGGGTATCCGAGCACGGTGACGTTCCCGTCGAGCCTCCTCTGCGCTTCGGCCACCACGCCCCGGGCAGCGTCGGGCAGCCGTTCGCGCAGGAGCGCAGCCCGCTCGCGCGTGAGGAAGCCGAGCGGTGCCGGGGGAGGGGCCGCGCCGGCGAGCAGGCTCGTGAGCGGCGGCTCCCAGCGCCGCCTCCAGGCAGGCCGAGCGCCGTTCCAGGCGATCGCGTCCGCCCGCGCCGCCGCGGCGCGGCGCGCGTGCTCGAGCGCCTCCCCCGGGCCCATCAGGGCGAGCCGTCGCGCGTACCAGCGCAGCCGGGACGTTCCGGTCATTCGGCGGCCCCGGGCGGCAATCCGCGGCAGCAGGATGCACGACCGGAGATCGTCACTATGCTGAAATGCAGTGGCAGATTCGACACGATATCTACGCCTGATCTCGGCCGATTCCCGCCACTTCAGCTCCCACCGGATGGGTCGCCGCCGCCCACCGGCTGCGGACGGAGCGCCCGGCGGCGGGCTCGCAGCCGTGTCGCGGCGTAGGCGTCACGTCGAACTGCCCGCTGCGTGATGAGGATCGAGCGCCGGCAGGCGGCAGCCGCAGGAATCGGCTCGGGCACCGCACTCCTCGTCGTCACGGGGCTGAACTTCAGCGGCGGCTACTACGCGCTTGCCGCCGGGATCATCGGGGCGGTCGTCGTCATCGCCGCGACCGGCGCCCTCGTGCTGGGGGACCGTCCGTCGTTCCCTGCCCTGCTTGTCGCCGTCGCCCTCCTCGTGCTGGGAGCATGGTCTGCTCTCTCGGTCGCCTGGGGCGGCATCCCCGACACGTCATGGCGCTTCCTCGGCCTCACCCTGACGGCCGCGGCCGCGCTGATCCTCGGGTCGTCCCTCGGCGCCCATGCCGGAGCCATCGTCCGCGGCGTGCTCGGCGGGATCGCCCTGCACGCCCTCATCGTCCTCGTCACCGTCGGCTCCGGGTCGGCAGCGGCCGACTGGTTCCAGGTGCGGCAGCTCGAGGGCCCGGTCGGGTATCACAACGGCGAGGGAACGATCTGCGCGCTCGGAGTGCCGCTGGCGCTGTGGGTGGCCGCCTCGCGCTCGCGCTGGGCGCGGGCGGCGGGAGCCGCCGCCGCGGTGCTGTTCCTCGCCGTGACGCTCCTGACGCAGTCCCGCGGGTCGATGGCCGCGATCGCGCTCGCAGCCGTGGTCCAGGTGGCGGTCACACGGCGGGCTCGACTCGCGGCCCTGGCGGTGGCCCTCGGCCTTGCGGCGGTGGCGCTCTTCTCCGCGCTTCAGGCAGTCGACCGCGCCCTCGTCGACGGTCGCCCCCTGGACGATCCGGCGTTCTCGCGGTACGTGGCGCTTGCATTCGGCCTCGCGGCCGTGCTCGCGGTGCTGTCGCTGCCGGCGTTCCCGCCCGTACGGCTGAGGCGGCGAACGGCGCTGACGCTAATGGGAGCCGGAGGCGCGCTGGCGGCCGTGGCAGTCGCTGTGCTGGCCGTTCTCCTGCTATCGCGGGTCGACAATCTTCGAGATCGACTCACCGCCGAGCCGAACTCCACGCTGCAGGTGGCCGGCGGTGACACCCGCCTCTCGAGCCTCTCCCCGACGGGCCGCGTCGAGCTGTGGAAGGTGGCGGCCCGTATGACCCGCGAGAAGCCGCTCACGGGCAGCGGGACCGGCTCGTTCCCGCGTCGCTGGTCCCTCGAGCGCAGCAACAAGGACTTCTACGTGCTGCAACCCCACAGTCTCGAGCTCGAGACGCTGTCGGAGCTGGGACTCATCGGCTTCGGCGCCCTCGCGGCGGTCATCGCGGGCGTCGCCTGGTGCGCGCTCGCCGGCGTCCGCCGTGACCGAGCGATCGGAGCCTGCGTGGCAGCTGCCCTCGCGGCATTCTTCCTCGTCGTCTCCGTCGACTGGATCCACGTGTTCGCGGGGCTCACGGTGCCGGCGCTCCTCATTGCCGGGGCCGTCTCGGGCTTCCGCCCGGCACGGTTGCCGAGCACGCCGCGGACACTCGGCTACACCGTCGCGATGTTGCTGGCTCTGGCGATCCTGGCCGGGCCCGCGATGGCCCAGCGTGAGCTGGAGAAGGCGCGCGCGCAGGCGGCATCGTCACCCGACCGCGCGTGGACGACGGCGGCGACCGCGCGCTCGTGGAACCGCTGGAGCCCCGACGTCGTCCGGTTCCAGGGCCTGCTGGCCGAGCAAGCGGGCCGGTTCCGGCTTGCGGCGCGCCTGTACCACCGCGCCGCCGAGCTCGACCTGCAGCCGTGGACGAACACCTTCAGAGAGGCGCGGGCACTGCGGCGAGCGGGCCTCGTCGCGCAAGCGCGGGCGGCATGTCGCCGGAGCATCGCGAGCAATCCGCTCGAGCCGGAGCTCAGACGGGGGACGTGTGAAGACGCCGGCTGACCGATCGCTGTCGATGGCGATCGTCGCACCGCCGCCGCCGCCCGCGCGGGGCCTGCGCGACGCTCGAACCGTGTCCGACCAGCCATGTCTGCGACGGTTCTCGAACGGCGGCCGATCGCGGCGAGCGCAGGCCGCCTCGGCATCGGGAACGGGCGCACCGCACGTAGCGTACGGCCGAGCTCACATGACCGGAGCGGCCCCGCACAATCCCTCGTATCCTCGACGGCCAACGATCCACGCGGTGACATCTCGATGAACCTATGCGGCTACTGATCGGCATGCCCGACCCCGGTACGCGCAGCGGCCCGAACGCCTGCGAACCGCCATTCGTCGCCGCGTTGCGTGCGCTCGACGTCGAGGTGACCGAGCAGACCTTCGTGTTCGGCGACAACCTCGAGGCCGTCGGCGCAGCCTCCCGCATCAACCGCGTCGTGCGCACGGCATGGCGGCTGCGGAAGGCCGCCCGCGCGCGGCGCTTCGACCTCGTGCACTTGAACACGTCGTTCGACGCCAAGACGGTGGCCCGCGACAGCGTCACGCTTCTCCTGCTTGGCCGTTCGATCGCACCCGTCTTTCTCAAGCTGCACGGCTCCGACGCGACCGTGCTGACTCGAGGCTCCCGCCCCGTGCGCTGGCTCGCGCGCCACGTACTCGACCGGGCAGCCGCGATCGGCGTCCTCTCCTCCGAGGAGCGGGACGCGTTCGTGGCCGCAGGGATCCCCGCACGAAAGCTCCACGTCGTTCCGAACGCGCTTCCGGCCGTCCCGGCGACCACGTCCCACGAGTGTTTCCTCGCCACGTACGCGCTCCCCCCGAAGACGCCGCTGCTGCTCTTCATCTCGCGGCTCGTGCCGACGAAGGGGCTCCTCGATGCAGTGCGCGCGTGCGGCCTCCTGCGTGACCGCGGTCGACGCGTTGTCCTCTGCTGTGTCGGCGACGGCCCCGCTCGCGCCGACGCCGAAGCCGAAGCGGCGCGCCTCGAGCTCGGAGAGAGCGTTCGCTTCTTCGGGTACCTCCCCGAGGCAGAGGCGACAGCCTTCTATCACCGCTGCGACGCACTCGTCTTCCCCACCTTCCACGACGAGGGTCTGCCGATCGTGCTGCTCAATGCGCTCGCAGCCGGCCTGCCGATCCTGACGACGCGTACGCGTGCCGCGATCGACTACCTCGAAGAGCCCGACACCTGTCTCTGGGTGCAACCGCACCGGCCCGACTGCCTGGCCGACCGCGTCGAAGAGCTCCTCGACGACGAGGCGCTGCGGGCCGGGATGAGAAAGCGCGAACGCGAGTGCGCACGACAGTTCGAGCCCGCGAACGTCGCTCGCGTCTACGCCGACCTCTACGCCGGCATCAGCGCGGCCGCCAAGGCGTCTCCATGAGCAACCGCACGATCGCGGTGGATCGTGAGCATCGCCGCACGATTCTCGCGTGCCCGATCGACCTCCTCACGCTCGAGCAAACCGTCGAGCGGCTGGTCGAGCTCATCAAGGCGGGCGGCCTCCACTCCCAGCTCTCGCTCAATGCGGCGAAGGTGGTGGAGGCGCACCGCAGCTCCGAGCTGCGCGGCTTCCTCGAGCGCGCGACGATCGTGAGCGCGGATGGGCAAGCTCTCGTGTGGGCAGGCAAGGTGCTCGGCGTCGCGATCCCCGAGCGGGTGGCCGGCATCGATCTCTTCACGGCGTTGCTCGCTGCCATGGAGCGCGAGGATCTCTCCGCGTACTTCCTCGGGGCGCGGGAAGAGGTGATCGCCAGGACCGTGGAGGTGATCGCCGCACGCCATCCCCGCCTGCGCATCGCAGGCTCTCACCACGGTCATTTCCCGTCCGCCGACGACGAGCGCATAGCGACGGAGATCGGCGAGACCTCACCCGACGCGCTGTTCGTAGGCATGAGCTCTCCACGAAAGGAGAGCTGGATCGACGCACAGCAGCCGCTCACCGGCGCCCGCCTGGCGATGGGAGTGGGTGGCTCATTCGACGTCGTCGCAGGCCTGACCAAGCGGGCACCCCGGTTGCTGCAGCGGCTCGGGCTCGAATGGGCCTACCGCACCGCGCAGGAGCCGCGACGTCTTGCGGGACGCTATGCGCGAACGAACGGGGCGTTCGTCAAGCTCGTCGCCGACGAGCTGGCAAGCCGCCGCCGTGCGCGAGGGAGGCGCCCGTGACCCCGGCCGAGCCCGCCAAGGCCAAGATCGTCTACGTCGTCGGGGCCCGGCCGAACTTCGTGAAGATGGCGCCCGTGGTCGCGGCGCTGCGGGCACGACTGCCCGAAGCCGCGCATGTCATCGTCCACACCGGGCAGCACTACGACAAGGCGATGTCGGATGTCTTCGTCGACCAGCTCGGCATGCCCCAGCCCGATCATCTGCTCGGCGTGGGATCGGGCACGCACGCACAGCAAACCGCACGCGTGATGGAGCGCCTGGAGCCGATCCTCGAGGAGGAACGCCCTGACCTCGTGATCGTCCCCGGAGACGTGAACTCGACGCTCGCCGCGTCGCTCGTCGCCGCGAAGCTCCGCTTGCCGACCGCCCATCTCGAGGCAGGGCTGCGCAGCTTCGACCGCTCGATGCCGGAGGAGATCAACCGCATCGTCGCCGACGAGTTCGCGGATCTCCTGCTCGCCCACTCGGACGAGGCGCTCGAAAACCTCGCGCGGGAGGGAATCGAGGCGTCGCGAGTGCACCTCGTCGGCAACACGATGATCGACGCGCTCGTCGCGTGCGAGACGCGCTTCCGCTCGCTGGACGTGGCCGCCTCGATGGGGCTCGAGCCGGGTGGCTACGTCCTCGTCACCCTGCATCGCCCGGCGCTCGTCGACGGCCCGCTCCTGGGCTCCGTGATGGACGAGCTGGAGCGGCTCTCCGAGACAGCGCCCGTCGTGTTCCCGGTTCATCCCCGGACGCGCGTCCGGTTGGATGGCCGTGCGACCGGAGGCCGAGTCATCCTGCTCGACCCGATCGGCTACCTCGAGTTCCTCTCGCTCGAGGCAGATGCGGGAGCGGTGCTCACCGACTCGGGAGGAGTGCAGGAGGAGACGTCCTACCTCGGCGTCCCCTGCTTCACGCTCCGGGACTCGACCGAGCGCCCGGTCACCGTGCGGCTCGGGACGAACACGATGCTCGGCCTCGACCCCGCCGCGATCCGGCACGTGTCGCTCCTGCGAAGGCCCGCAGAGCGCCCGCACATCACCGCGTGGGACGGAAGAGCGGCCGAGCGGGTCGCCGACGTCGTCGCCGACTACCTGGCGTCGCACACGTGAGGCGCTACACGGCCGCGGGGGACGTGCCCGTATCCTGTTGTGACGATGCCCGCGACGCCTGAGCCGGATCTCCCGATGACGATGGGCTGACGAGACCATGTGCGGCATCGTCGGCATGGCTGCCATGGCCGGCTCCGCTCTGCCCCCGGCCGAGGCGTTCGACCGGGCCGTGGCCGCGCTGCGCCACCGGGGCCCCGACGGCTCCGGCGTCCACCTCGACGCGCGCGTCGCGCTCGGCCACACCCGGCTGAGCATCATCGACGTCGAAGGCGGCGCACAACCCCTGGCCAACGAAGACGGCACCGTGCTGACCGTCTTCAACGGAGAGATCTGGAACCACGAGGCGCTCCGCGGCGAGCTCGAGGCGAGCGGGCACCGCTTCCGCACGCGCTGTGACACGGAGGTGCTCGTACACGGCTGGGAACAATGGGGAGAAGGCCTGCTCGCACGTCTCGACGGGATGTTCGCGTTCGCGTTGTGGGACGACAGGGACGGGCGCCTCGTGCTCGCACGCGACAGGTCGGGCAAGAAGCCGCTCTACGTCATGGACACCCCGGCGGGGATCGCGTTCGGCTCCGACGCGCGCTCCGTGCTGCTCGTCACGGATGCACGACCGGAGATCGACCAGCGGGCCGTCGCCGAGTACCTCTTGCAGCGATACACGGTCTCGCCGCGCACGCTGTTCCGCGGCGTCGAGCGGCTCGAGCCGGGAACCGTGCTCGTGTTCGACGGCTCGCGGGCCGAGCGCCGGGCGTACTGGACGCTCGACGTCGAGGACGAGGAGCCGTTGCATCCCGGCGACCTCCGTGAGCTCCTACGCGAGGCGGTGCGCAAGAGGCTGATGAGCGACGTGCCGCTCGGCGTCCTCCTCAGCGGCGGGCTCGACTCCACGGCTGTCCTCGGGCTCGCTCGGGAGGCGGGCGCGGAAGGCATCGACACGTTCACGATCGGGTTCGCCGACGCGCTGTACGACGAGCGCGCCCTCGCCCGCCTCGCCGCCGAGCGGCACGGCGCACGGCATCACGAGGTCGTCGTCGACAGCGCGTCGTTCCTCGAGGCGCTTCCCCGGCTCGCCTGGTACCGCGACGAGCCGATCGCAGAGCCGTCCGAGATCCCTCTGCTGCTGCTCGCCGAGTTCGCGGGACGGCACGTCAAGGTCGCCCTCGGCGGCGACGGCGGCGACGAGCTCTTCGGGGGCTATCCGAAGTACCGGGCCGAGCGCCTCCTCCGCCTGCGCGGCCCGATCCCCACCTCGGTGCTCGCCCGCCTGGCGCAGGTGGGACCGCGCAGACGCACCCATCGGCGGCTCGGGAGAGCCGCCGAGACGCTCGCGATCGAGCCCGAGCAGCTTCGCTGGGCATCATGGTTCCGCTCGTTCGCGGCACCCGAGATCGGATCGATGCTCGCGCCCGAATTCGCGCAGACGGCCGCGCCCGACCGCCTGACCGAGCCGCTCGCGCGCAAGCTCGCACCGTATTCGTCGATCGACGCAGGCCGCCGGATGCTGCTCGGCGACTACTTCACCTACCTTCCCGACAACATGCTCCTGCGTGCCGACAAGGTCCTGATGTCGGCATCGCTGGAGGGCCGCGTCCCGCTCCTCGATCGCGCGCTCGTCGAACGCGTCAGCAGGGTCCCGGCGACCGATCGCTTCGGCTGGCGCACGGGAAAGACGCTCTTCCGCGCTGCCGTTCACGACCTCCTGCCCGCGGAGCTGCTCGATGCGCCGAAGCGCGGGTTCCCCGTCCCGATCGCGGGACTGCTCGTCGGCGACGGGAACCGGCTGCTGGAGCGCCTGCTGCTCTCCGAGCGGGCACTCGAGCGCGGGATCCTCCGTCCCGAAGCCGTCACCGCCCTCGTGCGCGGGGAGACCTCGATGGTCGAGCGCGAGCTGGCGCTGTTCACGCTGGCCTCTCTCGAGCTGTGGCTCCGCACCAACGTCGACCAGGTCACGCTCGCGCCGCCCACCTCCCTGAGCGAGGCGCTCGGCGACGAGGCAATGCCGTCGAGAAGCGTCGCGTGATCGAACCGCTCCGGGTCCGTCGCCACGTCCTCGCGGGCGGCGACGCCTGACGTGCGCGTCGCGCTCGTCTACCGCAGCTTCAATCTCGGCGGCAGCCTGCCGAGATTCCATGTCGAGCTTGCCCGCTACCTCGCCGGCCGCGGACACGACGTGAACGTGTACTCGAGCGCAGCCGGCACCGAGCGTGGGCTGGCACCCGACTGCACGTTCCACGACGTACCCGTGCGCACGATCGCCGGCGGCTCCGGGCCGTCCGCCCGCGAGCTGCGAACCTTCGCGAGGGCGGCCGCCGCGATGCTCGACGGCGCCGCGTACGACGTCGTCCATGCCCGCGCGCCGAGCACGTGGGTCGCCGACGTGCTCCACCTTCCCGGCATCCAGCGGGGTGAGGCAGAGCTCGGGGGATACTCGAGCGCCCGCTGGCTCGCAAGCCGGCTACGCCATCCCGGGAACGCTGCCCGCTACGCGATCGAGCGCCTGGCGATACGCAATCCTCGCGTCGCGCGCTTCCACACGGACGCACCCGTCGTGCGCGATCACCTGATCCGCTTCTACGGCATCGACGAGGAAAGGATCCGGGTCGTCCCCCCGGGGATCAATGCCGAGGAGTTCTTCCCCGGCGACCGGCTCGCGGCGAGACGCGCCGTCGGACTTCCCGCCGACGGCCGTCCGCTCGTCCTCTTCTGCGGTCACGACTTCCAGCGCAAGGGATTGGATCGCGCGATCCTCGCAGCCGCGGCGTCCCGGACGCGGTTCGAGCTCGTCGTCGTCGGGAGCAACGCCGCACAGCACCGCTTCGAGGACATCGCGCTCGGGTGTGGGGTGCGCGAGCGTGTGCACTTCGTCGGTGCCACTGCCGATTCCTGGCGGTTCTACCGGGCCGCGGACGCCTTCGTCCTCCCCACCCGAGCGGACATCTGGGGAGTCACGGTGATGGAGGCGATGGCCTGCGGCATCACGCCGATCGTGAGCGACGCGGCAGGCTCCGCAAGCGCGATCGAGCATGGGGTGGACGGCTTCGTGCTCCCCGAGCCCCTCGATGTTCGGCGGCTCGCCGACACCGTCGACCGTGTCGTCAGCGACCCCGAGCTCCGTCGTGCGATGGCGCCGCGCTGCCGCGACACCGCCCTCCGATTCACATGGAGAGAGCACGGCCGGCGCGTCGAGCAGGATCTCGAGGAGATCGTCGCGGCTCGCAAACGTCCGCCGTCGGGACGTGCTCCCGACGCCGCCGGCCGCCTGCTCATGGACAGGCGTTGCGCGCAGCGATCGACGTCCAGCCGCTAGTAGCCGCGCCGCTTGAACACGACCGGGACCGTGCGCAAGAGCAGCTTGGTGTCCCACCACAACGACCAGTTCGTGACGTAGAGATAGTCGAGCTTCACCTCGATCTCGCCGGCCTGTTGCAGCCGCGCCAGCAGCAGCTCGTGCAGCTTGTCCCACACGCCGGCCGCCTGCCACTCGTCGAGGCGACGCCGGCAAGTCTCGCCGGGCCCGACCCGAGCTCCGACGGCAGATGCCGCCACGCGATCCCTCGAGCGCCCACGCGAGCGACGATCGCCGCGTCTACGGCGGGCAGGAGGCGACCGAACGCCGAGGGCTGCACGACGATGTCGACGTGCGCGTCTTCAAGGCGTCATCACCTGGTAAACATCCCTCGATCGAGGGGGTACGGATCCGGGGGGCTACGTAAAGTGAGTATTCCTGTGGCTTCCATGGAGTCGTCTGCACAACCGTTGTCGGCACGGTCATCCGAACGTCTGAGGGTGGCGCGCGTCTACCGCACGTTCGCGCGGTCGGGATCGATCGCGTCGCTGTTCGTGCGGGACATCGAACGCCTGAGCCATGACGTCGACGTCACCGCGGTGTGCTCCACGAAGCGCCGCGTGCAGACGAGCGCCCCCGTCCGCTTCCTCGACGTCGAGCCGGTGCTCACGGGCAGCGGCCGGATCAGCTACGCAGTCGAGTGCGCGACCTTCGCCCGGAGGGCGACCCGGGCACTCCAGAACGCGTCGCCCTCCTTCGACGTCGTCCACGCCGAAGGGTTCGCCTGCCTGTGGGCCGACGTGGTCACCGCTCACGCCGTCCGCTCCGCCGAGGTCGAGCACTACTTCGAGAACGTCGAGCCGGCGGCAGGGCTGCGCAAGCGCCTGAGCCCTCTCCTGTTCAGGCCTCAGGTGCGTGTCGCGGCCGGCATCGAGAAGACGCTCTATCGCTCGCCGGCCCCGCTCGTGATCTGCCCGTCGCAGCGCGTCAAGGACGACCTGGCCCGCTGGCACGACATCCCGGCCGAGCTGGTGGAGGTGATCCCGTACGGCATTGACATCGCGGCCTTCCGCCACGACGGCGCCGCCCGCTCGCGCATCCGCCGGCAGGAGGGCACGGCCGACGAGACCACGGTAATCCTGTCGGTCGGAGACGAGTTCGAGCGCAAGGGCGTCGCACGGCTGATCGAAGCGCTCGGCAGATCGTCGGCTCGGGCGGAGCTGTGGGTCATCGGCGGCGACGATCCGGGTCGCTACGTCGAGCAGGCCCGATCGACCGGTGTCGCCGATCGGGTTCGCTTCCTCGGCCGGAAGCCGTTCGAGGAGCTTCCCGCCTGGTATGCGGCGTGCGATGTCCTGGCCGTCATCAGCCGGCAGGACAGCTGGGCGATCCCGGTGATCGAGGGCATGGCCGCCGGCCGCGCCGTGCTCGCGAGCGAGTACACGGGTTCGAACGAGGCGATCACGAATGGGAGAACGGGCTATGTCGTGTCCCGAGACGGCGATCCGGGCGAGATCGCATCGCTGCTCGACGGGCCGCTGGCCGATCCGGCCACGCGCGCGGCGATCGGCGCCCACGCCGCAGCCGACGCGCACCGCTTCGACGCCGAGGTCGCGTATGCGGAGCTGCTCGACGTCTACGAGCGGGCAGCGCTGCGACGTACGCGGCGGCCGGTGCCGCTGAGAGTGCGTCAACAGCCCGCCGGACATGCCCTCCCGAACACCTCGGCCGCCCCGAGCGCCGCCTTGTGAGCAAGTATGAGCCACATGCTGACGCCACCCCACGGCGCTCCGAGTACCTGGTCTTCGGCCAGCCGGAGATCCTCGACGAGGACATCGACGAGGTCGTTTCCGTGCTGCGCTCGCGGTGGATCGGCGCGGGACCCCGCGCTTCCCGCTTCGAAGAGCAGTTCCGGCTCTACACGGGCGCCGCGCACGCAGTCGCCGTGAGCTCGTGCACCGCCGCGCTGCACCTCGCACTGCTCGGCGCTCGGATCGCTCCCGGAGACGAGGTGATCGTCCCCGCCATGACGTTCGCTGCGACGGCGAACGTGGTCGTCCACGCAGGCGGCGTGCCGGTGATCGCCGACGTCGACCGCGACACCATGTGCCTTTCGCCCACCGACATCGAACGGCGCATCACGCCGCGCACGCGGGCGGTGATCGCTGTCCATTTCGCCGGCCGCCCGTTCGACATCGACGCGATCTTCGCCGTCGCAGACGCACACGGCCTCACGGTGATCGAGGACTGCGCACACGCGATCGAGACGACCGTCGGCGGTCGCCACGCGGGCACCTTCGGCGCCTTCTCGGCCTTCAGCTTCTACGTCACCAAGAACGTCGTCACCGCCGAGGGCGGGATGCTCCTCACGCACGATCCCGACGCCGCGGCGCGCGCGCGGCGCCTCGCCCTGCATGGCCTCAGCGCCGACGCCTGGAAGCGGTTCTCCGACGACGGCTTCAAGCACTACGAGGTGGAAGAGCCGGGGTTCAAGTACAACATGACGGACATCCAGGCCGCGCTCGGCCTGCACCAGCTGGCCCGGGTCGAGCGGAGTCTCGAGCGCCGGAACGAGATCTGGGCCCGCTACGACGACGCGTTCGTGGACCTTCCGGCGGCGACCCCGGCCCCGGTCCGACCCGGGACCCGGCACGCGCGGCACCTCTACACGCTGCTCCTCGACCTCGACCACCTCGACATCGGCCGCGATCGTGTCCAGCGGGAGCTGCACGAGCTCGGAATCGGAACCGGGATCCACTACCGGGCGCTGCACCTGCACCCCTACTACCGTGACCGCCTCCCGGACGACGGCGCCTCGCTCGCGAACGCGACCTGGATCTCGGAGCGGACGATCTCGCTTCCGCTCGGGCCGTCGCTGACCGACGACGACGTCGACGACGTGATCGCGGCGGTCACCTGGGTGCTACGGCGTCACGAGCGGGCCCGGCGCGCAGGCCACACGACGTCGAGGCAGATGAAGCCCTCTCCCGGCGCCGCCAACCCGCCGCGTGCGGGAGCTCGCTCGACGTGACGCCCTCGCGTGTCGGCGCCATGGCCGCTCCGAGGCAGCGGGCGGCCGGCCCCGCCGGCCCTCGGCAGGGACTCTACGGGTGTCGGCGGGGTTCGCACCGGGACGCGGACGCGGGCATCCCGGGGTCGCTCGCGACACTTTGAACCTCCAACTGAATGAAGGGATCCGCTCCGCGGGGCGAAGTCCGTCGGCATCTGTCGTCAAGCTCGGGGGGAGATGTCGATGCGGGTGCCGCCGTGGATCGTGTCGGATGGGTTGTGGCAGCAGGTCGAGCCGCTGTTGCCGAAGAGGCCGCGCCGGGTGCACGGGCACACCGTCACCCTCCAGGAGGCGGCCGCCTGACCACACGGGGTTTCCCCTCAGTAGCCGCGCCGCTTGAACACGACCGGGACCGTGCGCAAGAGCAGCTTGGTGTCCCACCACAACGACCAGTTCGTGACGTAGAGATAGTCGAGCTTCACCATCTCGTCGTAGTCGATGTCGTTGCGCCCGAGCACCTGCCAGAGGCCGGTCATCCCGGGGGTGATGTCCAGCCTCCGCCGCGCCCACCCGTCGATCTTGTCGTCCTCGTAGGTCACGAACGGCCGCGGGCCGACGAGGCTCATCTGCCCCCGCAACACGTTCAGGAGCTGCGGCAGCTCGTCCAGGGATGTTCGCCGCAGCATGAGCCCGACCCGCGTCACGCGCGGGTCGTCGCGGATCTTGAACAGCGGGCCACGCGACTCGTTCTCGCCGAGGAGGTCGTCGCGCATCTGCTCCGCGCCGACGACCATCGTGCGGAACTTGAGGATCTCGAACTGCTCGTCGCCGCGGCCCGTTCTGGCCTGGCGGAACAGAGCAGGGCCTCGCGTTTCGAGCTTGATCGCCGCCGCGATCGCGAGCAGGAGCGGCGAGAGGAGGATCAGGCTCGGCACGGTGATCACGAGATCGAATCCGCGCTTGGTGGCGCGGGCGAGCCGCGAGAGACCGGCGACCGGAAGCTCGAGAACGGAGATGCCTTCGACGTCGGCGATGCCGACGTTCGCCGCGATGATGTCGAAGTAGCGCGGCACGATCGAGATGTGGACGTCGCGCAGGCCGGCGTTGCGCACGACCTCGAGGACGTCCTCGTGCGTCGACCGGGAGAAGGCGAGGACGACACGGCTGATGTTCTGCCCGACGATCGTCTCGACGAGGTCCTTCTCCGCCCCCAGCACCGGCACGTCCGCGACGTCCGGGTCGAGCACCGCCGGGTCGTCGTCGAGAAAGCCGATCACCTCGACGTTGTACTGGGGGTTCTTGCGGATCTTGCGCACGATCGCCTGCCCCACACGGCCGGCACCGACGACGAGCGTCCTCTGCGAATCCGTCGAGAAGGGGATCACCCGGTGCCGCAGCGCAGCGCGTCCACACGGGATCAAGACGATGCCCGCGAGCCAGAAGAACACGACGCTGAGCGGGTGCGGCGGAAGGATCCCACCGGCGTCGAAGCCGAGCGCCAGCGAAAACGTCGCGAAACCGACGAGCCCCAGCGACGTCAGGATGTCCCGCACCTCGTCGAGTGTGGAAACGCTGATGTTACGACGATCGCGCTCGTACAGTCGCTGGATCGCGAACAGGACGAGAGTGAAGAACAGCGTCACGAGAACCCAGCCCAGCGGCGGTACCGGCTCGGCCGGGTTGACCGCCGCCACGGCGACCGTCGTCGCGAGGAGAATCGCGAGGACGTCGTTCAGCACGAGCAGGCGCACGACCTTCCAGTGGTGCCGCTTCCGCAGCGCGAGCGGCAGCACTCCCTCTCCGGGGCCGTGGAGGGACGGGCCTCGGGGAGGAGCGTTGCCCGCCGCGCCTGCACGACGATCCATCACCGACATTGCCTCTCACCCCTTCCCCCGCCCGAAGTCCCCGGGCCCCACTCGAATCGCTTCGCCATCGTCTGCACCGCCGGGCTCCGCGGCGTCATCCTGCCGACACCGCCGCCACCCTCCGTACAACAGATGTCGGAGATGCTCTGCCCCGCACGGTAGTCGAGAATGCCCGTCTTGGGAATGGCTTCTCGGTGTCGATCTCGCAACTGCATGGATTCCCCATCGGCAGCACTCGAGGACTGCGTGAGCGGTGCGACCGGAAGCGCCCTCCCGACGCTCCCGACACGGCTCGAGGCGCGTGCCATGCATTCGTCGCCGAGGCTGAATCCATTCGAGACGCCCCTTCGCACGCCTCTTCGACTCGACATCGCCGGACGTGCTTCACGCCGAAACGCCGACCGGTGACTCCTGGTCACCCTTGACGCTAAGCTGATCCTCGCTATTACTGAGAGCGAGACGCGTGTTGCCCAAACAGTGGAGGATGCCTTGAATACCGCGTATCTCGATAGCAGCGCGAGCGACAACGACCGCAGGAGACAGCTCTTCGACGGTCAGATCTTCGTCTTCGGCCCCCGTCCGAGCTCGCTTGCGCTCGTCGACCACGCGCGGGCGATGATCGAGGACGCTTTCGACGGCGTCGACCCCCTGGTGGCGCAGTACCACATGCCGGTCGAGCGCTACGTCGAGATCTGCCAGCCGCTGAAGCCGGCCTTCATCCACAACGACACGACGAAGAAGCTGGTGCGCGCGGTGCTCGAGGACTTCGGTTGCGATCTCGAGCGCACCTATCAGGACGTCCCGCGACTCCGCATGGTGACGAGCGACGGGTACCTGACGTCGGGAGTCGGCTATGCCCATCACCCCCATCGCGACACGTGGTATTCGGCGCCCCTGTGCCAGCTCAACTGGTGGTTGCCGATCTACGACATCGACTCGGAGAGCTCGATGGCGTTCCATCCCGCGTATTGGTCGAAGCCGGTCAAGAACGGCTCCAGCGAGTTCAACTACTACGAGTGGAACTCCACGGGCCGGAAGGACGCCGCCAAGCACATCACGTCGGACAGCCGGAAGCAGCCGAAGCCCGAGGAGCCGATGGAGCTCGAGCCGCAGATCCGGTTCGTCCCCCCGGCGGGCGGCATCGTCCTGTTCGCAGCCGCGCACATGCACTCGACCGTGCCCAATACGACGGGCCGGACGCGGTACAGCATCGACTTCCGGACAGTCCATCTCGACGAGGTCGAGACGATGGGCGGCGCGCCCAACGTCGACTCCGAGCCGAAGGGGACATCGCTCCGCGACTTCAAGCGCGCGAGCGATCTCGCCGACCTGCCCGAAGAGCTAGTTGCCCGGTACGACGACGAGGAGGCTCGCTCTGGCGAGCTGGTGTTCCGGCCGGACTCCTGACATCGGCGCTCCCCGGCGTCACGCAAGGCGCGGAGAGCTGTTGGGACGAGTGGCAGTCGAGAAGGAGAGGTGCGCCTCGGCAAATCCGTGTTCAGCCCGGGCTGCAACGGCCCGGCAGCGGGGCCTGCCGGCGCCCTACGAGTCACGAGGAGCGGATGGACGATGAAGGTTGCGATCTTGGCAGGAGGGACGGGTAGCCGCCTCTCGGAGGAGACCGTCGCCAAGCCGAAGCCGATGGTCGAGATCGGAGGACGGCCCATCCTCTGGCACATCCTCAAGCACTACGCCCATTACGGGCACAAGGACTTCGTGATCGCGCTGGGGTACCGGGGCGAGTACGTCAAGCGCTACTTCGTCGACTACTCGAGCCTGGCCTCCGACCTCACGATCTCGCTGAGAGAGGGCACGGTTCAACGCCTGCAGACCGACAACGGCAACGACGAGGACTGGACACTCAGTCTTGTCGACACAGGGCAGAGAACGCAGACCGGCGGCAGGATCAAGCGGCTAGCAGAGCATGTGGGCAACGAGACGTTCATGCTGACCTGGGGTGACGGGGTCTCGAACGTCGACCTCGACAAGCTGCTCGCGTTCCACCGTGCGCACGGCAAGCTGGCGACGCTCACGGCGGTGCGCCCGCCTGCGCGCTTCGGCCATCTCGAGCTCGAGGAGGACAAGATCGTCGAGTTCTCCGAGAAGCCGCAGATAGGCGAAGGATGGATCAACGGCGCGTTCTTCGTGCTCGAGCCCGAAGTGCTCGACTACATCGATGGCGACGACACGCGCTTCGAGCTCGAGCCGCTCGAGCGCCTTGCGCGCGAGGGGCAGCTGATGGCGTACCGGCACCTCGACTTCTGGCAGTGCATGGATACGCTGAGAGACAAGATCTTGCTCGACGAGATGTGGGAAAGCGGTCGAGCGTTATGGAAAACCTGGAGCTAAGGAGCGAAGCGTGAGAATCCTCGTCACAGGGCACGACGGCTACATCGGCACGGTGCTCGTTCCGATGCTGCAACGGGCAGGACACGACGTCGTGGGCCTCGACAGCTACCTGTACGAGGAATGCACCTACGGTCCGGTCGTCGTAGATCCTCCCTCGCTGCGGATGGACATCCGTGACGTCAAGGCCGCCGACCTCGAGGGGTTCGACGCGGTCATGCATCTCGCGGCGATCTCGAACGACCCGGTCGGAGATCTGAACCCCGAGACGACCTACGACATCAACCACCGCGGTGCCGTCCATCTTGCCGCGCAGGCGAAAGCGGCCGGGGTTCCGCGCTTCATCTTCTCGTCGTCTTGCAGCCTCTACGGGAAGGCCGGAGACGAGTTCCTCGACGAGACCGCCGAGTTCAGCCCCGTGACGGCCTACGGGGAGTCGAAGATCCTGGCGGAGCAGGGAATGGCGGCCCTCGCCGACGACGACTTCTCGCCGACGTACCTGCGCAACGCGACCGCGTTCGGCGTCTCGCCCCGGCTGCGCGGCGACCTCGTCGTCAACAACCTGGTGGGCTACGCGCTGACGACGGGAGACGTCCTGATCAAGAGCGACGGGACGCCGTGGCGGCCGCTCGTCCACATCGAGGACATCAGCCGGGCGTTCCTCGCCGTGCTCAACGCACCGCGCGACGTGATCCACAACGAGGCCTTCAACGTCGGTGTCACGTCCGAGAACTACCGGATCAGCGAGGTGGCGGCGATCGTCGAGGAGATCGTTCCCAACAGCCGCGTCCACTACGCCGAAGGCGGCGGGCCGGACCTGCGCTGCTACCGCGTCAACTGCGACCGGCTGCCGTCGCTGGTCCCGGAGTTCAGGCCCGAATGGACGGTGCGCCGGGGCGTGCAGGAGCTCTTCGACGCCTACATGCGCAACGGCCTCACGCTGGAGGACTTCGAGTCCTCGCGGTTCCTCCGCATCAAGCACGTCAGGGAGCTGCAGGATGCGGGGATGATCGACGCCGGCCTGCGCCGCGTCGCCTCCGACGCGCTGCAGACGACCGGTGCCTGAGGAGGTCGCGGACACGGAGCGCGCCGGCACGACGGCGCTCGGTGCCCGCTGCAGGTCGTGCGGCGAGGCCGATCTCGAGGTATTCCTCGAGCTCGGCGACGTCCCGCTCCCGGACGCCCTGCTGCGCGAGGATCAGCTGAGCGGGCCCGAGCCGCGGTATCCGCTCGACGTGGCGTTCTGCCCTGCCTGCTCGCTGGTGCAGATCCTCGAAGAGGTGCACCCAGAGGCTCTCTTCGTCGACAACTACCTCTACTTCTCGTCGTTCTCGGAAGGCCTCCTCCGCCACTCGCGCGAGCATGCCCTCCGCCTGATCGAGGAGCGAAAGCTCGACGAGAACAGCCTCGTCGTCGAGATCGCCTCGAACGACGGGTATCTCCTGCGGAACTTCGTCGAGCACGGCATCCCCGTGCTCGGGATCGATCCGGCGCCGACCCAGGCGGTCGAGGCGGAGAGGATCGGCGTCCCCACCCTGACCGAGTTCTTCGATGCCGGCCTGGCGCGGCGCCTCCGCGCCGAGGGGAAGCGCGCCGACGTGATCATCGCCAACAACGTGATGGCCCACACGCCGACGCTCAACAGCTTCGCCGAAGGCCTCTCTGTCCTTCTCGCCGACGACGGCGTGGTCACGATCGAGAACACCTACGTCAAGGACATGATCGACCACTGCGAGTTCGACACGATCTACCACGAGCACTTCTGTTACTTCTCTTGTGCCGCCGTCGACGCACTGATGCGGCGCCACGGCCTCTCGCTCAACGCGGTCGAGCACTTCCCGGCGCTCCAGGGAGGAACTCTGCGATGGTGGATCGGCGCGACGCCGGCAGTCGAGGCGTCGGCCCGCGCCTTCCTGGAGGACGAAGCCGACACCGGGCTCACCGGGTTCGGGTACTACCGTGAGTTCGGCCGCCAGGTCGAGGGCATCCGCGAGGCCCTACGAGGTCTGCTCGGATCGCTTCGAGCCGACGGCAAGACGATCGCCGCCTACGGCGCGGCGGCAAAGGGGTCGACACTCGTCAACTACGTCGGCATCGGCACGGATCTCGTCGACTACGTCGTCGACCGCAACGTCCACAAGCACGGCCTTTACATGCCCGGGACACACCTGCCGATCCACGATCCGGCGATGCTGCTCGAGACGATGCCCGACTACCTGCTGCTGCTCGCCTGGAACTACAAGGACGAGATCCTCGAGCAGCAGGCGGAATACCGCCGGCGCGGCGGCCGCTTCATCGTGCCAGTCCCGACGCCCGAGATCGTATGAGCTCGTCGCCCGTCAGAAGCCTGCTCGACGAGGTCGCCACCGACCCAGCCGCGACGTGCCCGGCCTGCGGGGCGCAGGGCCTCGCGATCGTGCACGAACACCGCGGCATACCCGTGCACAGCTGCCGGCTGATGGACACGCGCGAGCAAGCGGAGACCTTCACGCGCGGCGACCTGCGCCTCGGCTTCTGCGCGGTGTGCGGCTTCATCACGAACACGACGTACGAGCCCGAGAAGCAGAGCTACTTCGTGAGCTACGAGGAAACCCAGGGGTTCTCGCCGCGGTTCCGAGCGTTCATGAAGGAGCTGGCCCAGCGCTGGATCGACGGGCACGCCCTCGCAGGCAAGGACGTGCTCGAGATCGGGTGCGGCAAGGCGGAGTTCCTCCTCCTCATGTGCGAGCTCGGCGTCGGCCACGGCGTCGGGATCGACCCGGCGATCGTGCTCGAGCGCATCGAGAGCCCGGCCGCCGACCGGGTCGAGCTGATCCGGGATCTCTACTCGGAGAAGTACGGCCACCTCAGCGGCGACGCCGTCATCTGCCGCCACACCCTCGAGCACATCCACCCCGTCGCCGATTTCATGCGGATCATCCGACGCTCGCTCGAGGGCCGGCCGGGCACGGCCGTCCTGTTCGAGCTGCCGGACGTGAGGCGGGTTCTCGACGAGTGCGCGTTCTGGGACATCTACTACGAGCACTGCACGTACTTCACGCCCGGCTCGTTGGCGCGGCTGTTCCGCGCTACGGGGTTCGACGTGACCGCGCTCGAGCTCGACTACGACGACCAGTACATCCTGATCGAAGCCGTGCCGGGAAGCGGCCAGGGCGAGCCGCTGCCGCTCGAGGAATCGCCCGACGAGGTCGCAGAGGCCGTCGCCGGGTTCCGCCGGCGCTTCGAGTCGGTCGAGGAGCGCTGGCGCGCTGAGATCGGCGAGGTCAGGGCACGCGGGGGGCGCGTCGTCGTGTGGGGATCCGGGTCGAAGGGTGTCTCGTTCCTGACGACGCTCGGGATCCAGGACGAGATCGAGTTCGTCGTCGACATCAACCCGCACAAGCACGGCAAGTTCATGCCCGGCACCGGTCACGAGATCGTGGCCCCGCGGTTCCTGAGCGAGTACCGTCCGGAGCTCGTGATCGCCATGAACCCGATCTATCTCGAGGAGATCCAGGCGGATCTCGATGCCATGGGCGTGAGCGCACGGCTCCTGGCCGTTTGATGGGCGCCGTGGGCTCGGCGGCGCAGACCGCGAACGGCCCTCCTGCGGCCAAGGTGAGCATCGGCATCCCCGTGTACAACGGCGCACAATTCCTTGCGGCCTCCCTGGAGTCGCTCCTCGCCCAGACGTACGAGGACATCGAGTTCGTGATCTCGGACAACGGCTCCACGGACGGCACGGAGGCGATCTGCCGCGAGTTCGCGGCCAGGGACGGGCGGATCCGCTACTTGCGCGCGGATACGAACCGGGGCGCGTCGTGGAACTACCGGAACGTCGTGCAGCAGACGTCGGGGCCGTACTTCAAGTGGGCGACGCACGACGACCTGCTCGCGCCGACCTACATCGAGCGCTGTGTCGAGGTGCTCGACGCAGCTCCTGCCGGTGTCGCGCTCGTCTACCCTCGCACGCGGATCATCGACGGCGACGGGAACGTCGTGCGGGACTACGACGACAACCTCGACATCCGGGCGAAAACGCCGCACGAGCGCCTCAGGCTGCTCGTCGGCAATATCGTCATGGCCAACGCCTCGTTCGGGCTGATCCGCCGCACGGCACTCGCGCGGTCACGGCTGCTCGACAAGTTCCCGTCTGCGGACTACGTGATGATGGCCGAGTTCGCCCTCTTCGGCGAGTTCTGGGAGATCCCGGAGTTCCTCTTCTTCCGTCGCGAGCACGAGGCGATGTCGCGGAAGGCCAACCCGAGTGCGACCGAGGCCGCCGAGTGGTTCGAGCCCGGTTCGAGCAAGAACGCGACAGGGCGCGAGTTCTGGCGGCTCTTCGTCGAGCACCTCCGGTCGATCCACCACGCCCGGCTCGACCCCGTCGAGAAGGCGAAGTGCTACGCCGGGTTCCTGGGCGTGTGGACGAGGCGCTATCGACGCGCCATGGTCGACGAGATCTTCGTGGGTAGACAGGGCCGCCACCGACGCAGTACCACGCCTCAGGGCAGCTAGGGCCGGCGCAGGGTGCATGCTGCCGCGGTTGTAGCGGCCCGGAAGCTACACCTCGGAGGCGCTGCCGAGCCCGATCGAGGCGAGGTGCCGGGCGATCGCGATCTCGTAGACCTCGACACATCGCTCGATCATGCGCTCCAGGGTGTAATCGGCGAGCACGCGCTCCCGCCCCCGCTCGCCGACCACGCGACCGCGCTCGGGATCCGAGATGATCGTCCGCAGCGCCGCGACCATCCCGGCGACATCGGCGGTACGAACGAGGAACCCGTTCTCGCCGTCGCGATCCACGACCTCGGCGATCTGCTCGATGTTGGTCGCGACGACCGGGACGCCCGAGGCCATCGCCTCGACGAGAACCATCGGCGCACCCTCGTCGCGTTCGGTCGGGAAGACGAATGCGTCGGACGCCGCCAGGTAGCGCGCAACGGTGTCGGGCGGCTGTCCGCCGGCGAACGTGACCCGGTCGGCGACACCGAGCGAGCCGGCAAGCTTCTCGAGCCGGCCACGATCCTCACCGTCGCCGACGATCACGAGCCGCGCCGGGGGATCGAGTTCCGCGAGCGCCGCGAGCGCCGTGTGATGGCCCTTCTCCCGGTTCAAGCGTCCGAGCGCGAGCACGATCGGCTCCGGGCCGAGCCCGAGCGCGGCCCTGGTCTCAGCGCGCTCGCGCGGATGGAAGATCGCGGTGTCGACGCCGTTCGGCACGACGTGTATCCGCGAGCGGGGAATGAAGTGGGAGAGGCGCTGGTCGCGGACCTGCTGGCGCGAGGGCACCATCGACTCGAAACCGTGGAAGCGCCACCAGTTGCCGCGGGGGAAATGCTGATTGCAGAGCCAGAGGAAGGAGCGCGCCTCCTGAGCCACGGCCTTCGGCGTGTGCCGGCGAATGGCCCGGCGCACATGCGCCCTCGCGAGGCCCACGAAGTTGCCGTGGTATTTGACCGCGATCGGAACCTCGTGGTGAACGCCCTTGCGCACGAGGCCGAGGGCGCATGTGGACTCGCTGTGGACGATGTCGAAGGGGCGCTCGGCGTGCGCCTTGCAGAACGTCTCGTAGGACGCGCGATGCCAGGCGGGGTCGACCTGGTTGCCGTTGGAGTCGGCGAAGCGCCAGAGAGCGCCCTCGTGCCGTTCCTCGTTGATACCGTCGGGATGGCGGTTCGTGATCACCTCGACGTCGTGCCCCGCCTCGGCGAGCCCACGCGCGAGATCCGACGTGTGTCGCTGCATGCCGCCGATACCGTGTACGTAGCCCGCGATCGTGACGATGCAGATTCTCATATGGCAACATTCGCTGCGGTCACCACGCACACACTACCGGCGCCTCCGGGACGGAAGCGGTGCTCCGGCAGAGGCCGGATTCAGCTACGTTCGGGTGGCGAACAGCGAGGATCGGGGGGACACGATGTGCGGCATCGCCGGTAGCTTCGACCTTCGCGGGAACAGGCCGCCCGACGAGGAGGTCGTCGCGCAGATGACGGACATGCTCTCGCACCGCGGGCCGGACGACGCGGGCATGCTCGTCTCGCCTCCCGCAGTCCTCGGTCATCGTCGGCTCTCGATCCTGGACCTCTCGACCGCCGGACATCAGCCGATGTCGACCCCCGACGAACGGTTGTGGATCACGTTCAACGGCGAGATCTACAACTTCAAGGAGCTGACGGCCGACCTGGAGGGGCTCGGCCACGTGTTCCACACGACCTGCGACACGGAGGTGCTGCTCGCCGCGTACGCGCAGTGGGGCGCCGACTCGCTGAAGCGCCTCAACGGCATGTTCGCGTTCGCCGTCTGGGACCGCGAGCGGCAAGAGCTCTTCTGCGCCCGCGACCGCTTCGGCGTCAAACCGATGTACTACACGGTCGTCGACGACCGCTTCCGGTTCGCCTCGGAGATCAAGGCGCTGTTCGTGGACGAGGCCGTGCCGCGCAAGCCGAACGATGCCCGCGTCACCGACTTCCTCGCCTTCGGAATCACCGACCACACGTCGGAGACGATGTTCGAAGGGATCTACCAGCTCCCAGCAGGGAGCTTCCTCGTGGTCGGGCAGGGACGCAACGTCCCCGAGCCGACGCGCTGGTACGAGCCCGCGCCGGCCGATCTCGCAGGCACGACGCCGGTCGACGCGCTCCGCGAGCGACTCGTCGACGCTGTCGCGCTCAGGTTGCGCAGCGACGTTCCGGTCGGGACGACGGTGTCCGGCGGGCTCGATTCGTCGGCCGTGACCGCGATCGCGACGATGCTCCGGCGCAAGGACGGCCTGGAGCCGGCACAGACTTTTTCGTCGCGGTGCGACGACCCACGCATCGACGAGTGGCCGTACATCGAGCGGGTGCTGGAGATGACCGGAGCGCCGAACACCGACTTCTACCCCCGGGAGGAAGACCTGCTCTCCAACCTCGACCATGTCCTGTGGCACATGGACGAGCCGTTCCACAGCGCTGCGGTCTACGGCCACTGGAAGCTCTCCACCCTCGCTCGCGCGAGCGGGGTCACCGTGCTGCTCGACGGACAGGGAGGCGACGAGGCGCTCGCCGGCTACGAGTACCTGCTGTACCCGGGGCTCTTCTACACGTCGCTCACACGGGGCCGTTTCGGGCGTGCGATCAGAGAGGCGCGCTTCCGCAGCAGCGTCCAGGGAGCGCCACTGCTGCACTCCGTCAAGGAGGCGATCAAGGTCTTCCTCCCCGCCCGCATTCGCGCACGACGACCGCCGGCGTGGCTGCGGAGCCCTTCAGCGCCTCCACTACCCGACCGGAGCCTCGCCGACCACCATCTCTACGGGCTCATGACACAGCCGCTCCCGATGTACAACCACCAGCTCGACCGCAACACGATGGCAGTTGCGCTCGAGTCGCGGAACCCGTTCCTCGACTACCGCGTCATCGAGTGCGGCTTGGCGTTCGAGCCCGAAGACCACGTGCGGCAGGGCTACACGAAGTGGACGCTCCGCGAAGCGGTGCGTTCCCTGCTCCCGGGAGAGGTCGTCGACCGCAAGCGCAAGCAGGGCTTCGCGACCGACGAGTCCCACTGGATGCGGGGACGGCTCGGCGAGTTGATGGACGATGCGTTCTCGTCCGAGCAGCTCGCATCCCGGCCCTACTTCGACCAGGCCGCTCTCCGCGCCCAGCTCGAGGCGCATCGGGGCGGGGAGAATCACGCGGCCGAGCTCTGGCGCGCGTTCATCATCGAGCGGTGGCTTCAGCTCTTCGTCGACCCTGCTCGCCTGCAGGCGCCCGAGCGGTCTGCGTTCTCGCCCACGACGTCGCGTTCGGCGCGCGACGCCGTCCGCCGCCTGGAGCCGATGCCGGAGCGCTCGGCCGCCTGACCGTCAGCCGCGCGGCTTGCGCAGGACGAGGTTGTCCTGGCCGGTCGGGTCGGTGACGTAGTCGCGGATCTCCCAGTAGGGCGCGAACGCGTCGATGACGGCGCGCCGTGTCTGGAACACGTCACACTGCTGCGTCTGCTGCGTCGCGTAGGAGGCGCCCTCGTCGTCCGGTGAGAGCGTGAAGCTCCCGTCCCGCTCGAGCTGCTCGCGCTGCTTGGTGGAGAGCTGCCGAGCGGCGTGGGCGTTGCCGGCGAGCGTGCACAGGAAGTAGCCGCCGGGGCGGACAACCCGCGCGATCTCCGCGATCCAGCCCTCCTGCGCGTCGAGCGGGATGTGGGTGAACACCGATGCCGCGTATGCGAGGTCGAACTCGTCACCGGCCGCGAACGCCAGCGGCGGCGCGAGCTCGTTGACGTGGAACTCGACGCCCGGCACGTGCGCCTGCGCCCACTCGATCTGCGCCGGGTTGACGTCCGACCCCACGAGCCGAGCGCCGCCGATGCAGCGGAAGAGCCGGATGAGCTTGCCCGAGCCGCAGCCGAGCTCGAACACCGAGCCGACGTTGCGCAGGTTGAAGCCGTTCCGCTCGAGCAGGTTGAGGAACAGCAGCACGCCGAGATAGGCGCCGCCGAAGTACTCGTCCGGCGCCGCCGCGACGGCGGCGTCCTCCGGGAGCATCGCCGACGTCTGCCCGACGAGCTCCGGCGCAGGCACGGGCCCGAGCGGCACCGGGCGATAGCTCGGCCCGATCCGCCGCTCGACGAAGCGATTGAACTCCCGCTCCCGCAGGCGCCGAAGCACCCGCGCGCGCCGGTCGGCGGGGAGCCGGTACGCGAGTCGGTCGGCCACCCTCGGCCAGCCCGAGATGATCCTGAGCATCGATTCGTTGTCGGGCAAACCCAAACCTCGCGGGAGCCTACGTGACGCGGTCGCTTCCAGCTTGAACGATTTTCGCGCGGCAAGCCAGTGGCGACTGTTAGCTAGCGAGACGCGCGCGCGAGCGCGTCGCCGATGCCCGCCGTGACCGCGTTGTACCCGACGATGTACGGGTCATCGTTCGTGCCGCGGACGCCGGGGCCGCCGTAGGCGACGATGCGCCGCAGAAGCGCCGAGCCCGGGACGTCGTTCGCCGCGTTCTCGAGCACGCTCCGGTTCGCGGCCGCGATGTCAGCGGGGGTGCGGCCCGTCGGTTCGGTGTAGGCGGGGTAACCGGAGACCCGGCCCTGCAGGTACGGCGCGTAGTACGCGATCGCGGCGAGGATGCCCTTCGTCGGCACCGGGCGGAACGTCCACAGGTTGTGTCGATACCCGACGTGCTGGGCGACGTCCGCGATCAGCATCAGCGGCTGCAGGGTGAAGAGCGCGTAGAACACGGACTGGCGAACATCTTCCTCGACCATCTTGCCGCCGGGATACATGACGCCCTCGATCAGGGCCTTCCAGCCGTAGTCCTTCCCGCGCGTGGTGGTGTGCGCCCAGTTCCAGTCGAGCGTCTGTCGGAGCGTCCGCCCGCCCACGACCGCCGCGGCCAGAACCGCCATCGACCGCGCCCAGGTCGCGGAGTTGCCCCACGGGGCCTGCGGCACCCAGGGCTCGTCGCGTGCCGCGTCCGCCTGCCGCTTGCCGCGGTCGACGAACGCGGCGGCCCACCGCGTGAACACCTGCCGCTCGGCAGGTGAGAAGACGTCCTGGACGAGCGCGTACGCCTGGAAGCTCTTCAACGTGATCCCGCCGACCTCGGCGATGTAGTGGCCGATCATCGACGTCGCGGGCAGCGGAGAGTACGTTCGCGCCCATGCGAGGAGGAACTCCTTCGACTTGAGCGCGTAGGCGCGGTTCCCGGTGACGGTGTAGGCCATCGCGAGATTCCGGGCGTGGCGCCCGTCCTCTAGACCGGGAAGATAGAGGCCGCAGTACCAGCCGACGGCACCGTCGGGGCACGAGGGGTCGCCCCGGTCGCGGTAGTCGCGTCTGGGATCCGCCGGGTGTGGTGACGCCGACAGCGCCGAGTCGGCGTTCTTCAGCGTTTGCTGCCAGGCAAGCTTCGACCACGGCTTCGTCCTGACGTTGGCACGTATCCGCACGATCTCGGACGACGAGAACAGCCAGCTGGCAGCCGGTGGCGCGGCCCCCGCCCGCGATGTCGTCCCTCCCCGCGCTGCCGAGCCGCCGGCCCCGGCTGCCGCGGCTCCCAGCCCTGTGACAGCCACGACCGCGAGCACACCCAGGGCCCGCCGTCGCCAGACGGCGAATCGCGTGCGCCCCTCAGGCACGACGCAACCCCGCCCACATCGGGACGACGACGCTCCGTGCGAAGACGGCGGTACTGGCGACGTACACGCAGATCCCCGCGGCGACGAGCATCACGAGCCCGATCGCGGGCGACAGCGTGCCCGCGACGGGAAGGAGCGCCAGCAATGCCAGCGCGAGGATGCCGGCACAGACGTAGGAGGGCAGGAGTGCTCTCACGACCTTTGGGAGCTCGACCTGGAGCAACCGCAACCCGACGATGAACACCCCGACGCCGACGGCGACCATCGGGGCGAGCATGCCGATGGCTGCACCGTTCAGCCGGTAGCGCGGAACGAGGACCAGCAGGCACAGGGTCGACAGCGAGAGGTGCAGGGCGCTGAAGGCGGTGAGCAGGTAGGGCTTGCCGGCGCCCTTGAACACCTCTCCGGTAGGGGCGACGATTGCCCGCACGAGCGCGTAGGACGCCAGGATGCGCAGCGGCGTCACGACCGCCAACCACTTCGCGCCGAGCAGCCCCAGCACGATCGGCTCCGCTGCGACGATTACCCCGACGCTCGCCGGCAGCGAAAGGAGCGCGATGCGCTGGAGGTTCTGGACGTAGACACGGCCGAACTCCTGCTTGTCCTCGTTCAGCCGCGAGTACACGGGGAACATCACGCGCCCCACGATGTATCCGATCACGTCGTCCGGCATGGTCGCAACGCGATAGGTGACGGTGTAGTAGCCGAGCTGGGCGGCGCCGAGCATCCGGCCGACGATGACGTTGTCGATCGTGTTGTTCGCGAGCACGAGGATGTTCGCGCCCGACATGAACCAGCTGTACCGCCACAGCTGTCGCAGCGCCCCCCACTGGGCCTTCCGAGGGGAGGGGCGCCAGGGGATGATCAGCCAGACGACGAGGGCGGTGGTGGCGGCCGCCACGAGGTTGCCGACGACGAGGCTCCAGACGCCGGCGCCGGCGAGCGCGAGACCGATCGCGACGGTGGCCTGGAGGAACGCGGCGAGCAGCTCGGCGGCACCTCGGCCCCGGAAGTTGAGCTCGCGTTCGAGAATCGCCCCGGGCACGATTGCGAACGCGCGGAAGATGACGATGAGCGAGAGCACCCTGAGGACGTCGGTGAGCGTCGAAGCATGGAAGACGTCCGCCAGCAGCGGAGCCACGAGGAAGCAGGCGCCGTAGAGGACGACCGACGAGAGTATCGAGACGACCAGAGCAGTGCCGGCGGCGCGCTCGATGTCCGAGCGGAGATAGACGAGGGCCGAGGCGAGCCCCGACTCGTGCACGGCCTCGAGCACGAGGAGCATCGTCGTCGCGAGCGCCATCAGCCCGAACGCCTTCGGATCGAGGATGCGGACGAGTGCCAGCATCGAGATCAGCGTCAGCGCCTGCCTGCCGCCGTAGCTCAGCGCGATCCACGCGGAGCCCCGCATGATCCTGCGGTCGATCTCCTTCTGCTCGGCGTGCCCGGCCGACGGCGGGGCGGCGCCTTCGCCCTCGGGCGCCTCGTCGGCCGGAGCGGCGTCTGCGCCCGGCGGTTCGTTTCTCGAGGTGGTCACTCAGGTCGCCTTCACGGGGAATGTGACGATCGCCCTGGAGGTCGACCGCCTAGACGTAGAGAACCCGGATTTCGAGCACGGCGCAAGTCCCGGGTTCAGGCCGTCGGCGAGACCGGCCTGCTGGCCGCACGGGTCGACCCCGCCGCATTCGAGGCTGTCACGACCACTCGCACGCTGGCTCCCACGAAGGTCGCACTGACGTCGAACGTTCGCCGAACGGCGCCCTTCACGTTCATCCACGTGGCGCCGCGGTCGGTGCTCCACTGCCACTGGTAGGCGTAGCGAGTCGGCTTCTTCGACCAGATACCGAGTGACGATCTGATGACCGTGCCCTGCTTCGGCAGGCCGACGATCGCGGGCCGCACCTTGCTCGCCGGCGCGGCCGTGGCGCGAGCGGGCCGCGAAGGCGCCTTCGTCGCCTTCTTGACGGGCGTGATGCCGATGTCCTGGAGCGATGCGCCGCGTCGAGTCCCGGCGATGTACAGCTCGCTCGTGACGTTCGAAGGAGCGCGATAGAACCCCTGCTTGAGATACACGGACTGTCCCGTGTACAGGGTTGGTGTCTGCGTCTCCGGCACGACCTGGCGGCCGTCGAGCCAGACGGCGACCCGTCCGGACTGGTCAGGCGCCCAGTCGACCTCGAGTGCGAAGTCGTACCAGCGTCCACGCTCGAGCGGCGCCAGCCGCCATGCCCGCCGCACGGGATTGTCCGCGTTTCCGCCCCAGACGCGGAGCCGCAGCCATTCGCGCCCTCTCTCGTTCGTGATCTCGAAGGAAAGCGGTTGCACCCCGGTCGGGCCCGACTGGTGCCACTGCGTGAAGACGTTCCACGAGGTGCCGGGGCTCGACGACGAGCCGGGAGCGAAGTAGACGGACCACGCCCAGAACGAGACCGTGCCGGCTTGCTCACCCGTTTGCTTGAGCACCTCGGCGCGCTCGCCCGAAGCAGCGATCGGCACGTCACCGGGTCGCACCACGAACCGTCCGGCCATGCCGGCCCGGCCCGCGGGCGCGGGCACGATCGTGAACCCGCCGTCCTTCGCCTGGACGTCCGTCCACGAGGCGACGCCGGAGGCGAACGAGCCGTTCCACAGGATTCCGGCCGATCCGCCTGCGAAGGCCGCCGATCCGGTGACGAGCACGGCGAGGGCGGCGAAGGCCGCGATGACCAGTCGCATCGACGCAGGACTATAGCGGCAAGAGGACGGACGACGGCGGCGATCCGTGCCGGGAAGGCGAGACGGGCCGGCTAGGCCGTCAACCTCTCGGCGGCCCCGGGGTGCTTGAGCACCCATTTCGCAAGGCTGCCGCCGTGTGCCGCGAGCCAGCGCGAGAGAGCGCTCCGCGTGTAGATCTGCACCCCGCCCATGTTCACCGACGAGAGGCCGAGCCGCTGCGCGACGGCCGGGTGCCGTGACAGGAACGCGTCCCAGCCGATGCCTCGCTGCGCGAGGAACGTTCGCAGCCCGCCGGCGGTCGTGAACCCGATGCCTTCCCAGGTGAGAGCAACGCGCTTCTCGAGCACCACGGCCGCTGTCCGCGGCGCCGAAGAGGCGGGCTGACCTGCGAGAATCGCCGCAGCCTGCGGGTGGCGCAGCGCCCAGGCACCGTAGGAAACCCTCTGTGCGGCCAGAAGGCGAGCGAGCGAGGCCTGGTCGTAGAACCGCCTGCCGTCCCAGCTGACATACGGCAGCGCCACCCGCGACGCGACGGCGGGATGCCTCTCGAGGAAGGCCGACCAGTCGATGCCGAGCCCGATCAGGTACGACCGAAACGCACCAGGGGTCGGGAACAGCCGTCCGTCCCATTCGATCACGTAGGGCTTCACCTCGAGAAGCCTCACGGCAGCCTCCGACCCGCCTGGAGCCGCGGGCACGGCGGTCGCGCCCGCAGCGCTCTTCGGGCTCGTCGCCGGAGTCGCCGGCCGGGCCGGCGCCGTGGGCTTCGCCGGAGCCGGAGCCGGCGCGGGCGCCGAAGCCGGAGCCGGCGCGGGCGCCGAAGCCGGAGTTGGCGCGGGCGCCGAAGCCGGAGCCGGGGCGGGGGCCGGGGCGGAAGATCCCAGGGCAGCGGCAAGCGACGACTCGCGCCGGTAGTCGTCGAGATAGATCGTGTCGCTCCCGCTATACGGACCACCGGGGTAGAGGCCCATCTCGGTGTACAGCTTCGCGTCGTGCACCCCGGTCGCATTGGAGAACGGCATCGTCGGGATGTTGCTCCGCGTCAGCTGCGGCGACGACGGCCACGAGCCGCCGCCCACGCGGTTCCACACCTCGACGAGGCCGTTCGCCGACTCCGAGAAGCGGATATGGATCACGAGGTCGATCCACGTGTCCTTCGGATACGGGCTCAACCCGGGAATCACGATGTTCGGCTCCCAGTAGCTCCAGTTGACGGCCCCGACCTTGCAGTCGCCGGTCGCGATCCGGAACAGCAGCCTCGAGCCGTCGGTCGTCAGCGCGAACGGCGCGATCCCGCAACCCGGCAGGTTGTAGAGACTGCTCGGGTGATGGAGCTCCCAGATCAGGTTGCTCGAGATCCCCGGGCTCGGGATGTAAACAGAGAGACGGAAGTACTTGTCCATCCCCGTCGTCTCCCCGGTGTCGTACTTTGCCGCCAGGCAGCGAACAGACCCGTTCGACCACACGTCGTTCCCCGTGATGCTGAACCGGGCCGCGTACGACCCCTCACGCACGGGTGAGCTCACGAGCTGGAACTGCGTCGACGGATGCGGACACTCGAGCGTGCTGAACGGCGCATATCCACCCCCCTCCCACGTCCCCGCGATCTCGCTTGCCTTCGCGTCGGGCGAGGAGACGGTGAGCACGCCGAGGACGGCAACGGTGAGCACGAGCCCCAGCGTGGCGTGGACGACGATGCTGCGGCCGTGACCACGGAGGCGAGCGAGGACTCCGGCTCGCTCGGGGAGACGGTGACCGTGGGAGGGGCGGCGAGGTGTCATGCCTCACCGATCGGCATGCCTCCCGGACGCGCCGCACCCCTGAAAGGGGTATCGGCGGCGACACGACCGCCGCCGGCAGTCGAAACCTCGCGGATGCCGCCGTGCCACCGCCGGCTTCACGACCGTGCCCGTCCCTCGATCGAGGGACGCGCACGGCGCGGCCGGCTCCGAGCTCCGGCTCCGAGCCGCCCGGAAGAGCCCGGATTGCCCGCGCGAATCCCTCGAACGAGGGAATATCACCCTCTATCGCCATGCAACTACCCATAAGGCCAGTAGAGGGCCTCCGCTCCCGTCGTTATAGTCCGGACCATGACCAATCGACTTGCAGTAGCTCTTGCGACTGGTGCGGTGGTGGCGATCGTGGGTGCGCCGATCGCGGGAGCGACTCCCGTCAAGACGCAGTACGACAACCAGACGACATCAATCGCGAGCGAACAGCCGCAGGTGAAGGCCGCCAGCAAGGGGGCAAAGAGCTCGGCGAAGCCGCAGGTGACTGCGACTGCGGCTCCGACCCCAGCGCCCAACGTCGCCAGCTCGGGCGAGCTTCCGTTCACGGGGCTCAACATCGGTCTCGTGCTCCTGTTCGGCGCGGTCGCGATCGTCGCCGGCCTCGGTCTTCGCCGGGTCGCAGCCCGCCGGCACGAGTAGCACCAGGACGAAGCAGGGCAAGGAGCCGGAGCGCCGGGAAGCCACTGGAACGTGAACGCCGTTTCACGTTCCAGTGGCTTCCCGCTCGGCCGCCCGCCGAGCAGCCTCACGGCACCCGGGCGCTCCTCGAGAACGAGCGAGCCCGTGACGGCCCCGCGTTCGTGGCCACCGGCAACCACCCGGCACGCGCTGGGGGCCGCATCCAAGGGGCTGAGCCACCGAGGATCGTGCAAGGCGAATCGGCGGAACGAGGGGTGATCGCTGCCTAGCGCGCCGTCTCCAAACGTTCGACCCGAAACGGGCGCGCGAAGCGCGCCCGTTCAGGATCGTGTCGCCCGGCTGCGCAGCAGCCGGGCGACATGCAGCACGCATCGAGCGCGGCGTCTCGCAACGAGGCTTTCCGGTGGAATGTCGCGAGACGCCGCACTAGCGAGCGAACGGGAAACGGAGCCGGCTCGTGCCGCCCGCGGACGTGGCGGTGACCATCACGGCATAGCGCTGCCCCACCGTGAGCTCGGCGTAGCGCACGAGGAGCCTGAGCTTCAACTCCGTCCGCCTGTCGACGGTGGTCGTCAGGGTCTTCGCCCCCGCCCGCAAGACGCTCGTGCCGAACCGAGAGCCGGGAAAGCTCGTCACGGCCGCGCCGGTACGAACGTCGCGTACGACAACCGTGAGCCGGGCCCGGCGGTCGACCCGGACCCTGGTCTCCAGGACCGCGACGCCTCGATCTGCGAGCGCGCGCAGAGGCAGCAGCCGCGTGTGCGTGATCCGGGGCTTCTGCACGCCCCGGCTCGGCGGCGCAGGGGGCTCGGGAGCCGATGCACTCGGCGAATTGGCCTTCAGGGTGATCGTGTTGTCGGCGGGTGCCGGGTCCGCGGCAGCGAAGCCGCCGACCGCGCGGAGAACGAGCTCGCCCGCTGTGGTCACGCTGGTGACCAGCGTGACGTTTCCGACCGGCGCGTCGTTGGCGAGGTAGTCGAGGGCGCAGCGCAACGCCACTCCGAGCGGCTTGCAGCCGGCGCCACGATCGGTCTGGCTGTACGCGAGCGAAACTCCGCCTGGAAGCTGCACATCGACGTAGGCGCCGGATGCGGTGGCACGGTTCTTGTCGACGAGCTGCAGCCGCCACGTCAGCGTCCCACCGACCGGGGCGCTCGCAGGCTCGACGGACCCCGTCACAGAGAGATCGGCACCACCGCCGCCGGCACCACCGCCACCTGCACCACCGTCGCCGGCACCACCTCCGCCGGCAACGGCGCCGCCGCTGGAGCCGCCGGCCGGCACCACCGCGGCGGTCGGGGTGGAGTCGGCGGAGGTGGGGACGCCAGCACTGTTGCCGGCGGTCACGCGCACGCGCAGCGCGAAGCCCACGTCTGCGGCGACGGGCGCGTAGGTCGCGCCCGTGGCGCCCGCGATGCCGGTGCAGTCGGCGCCGCTGCAGGACTGCCACTGGCGGCTGTAGGTGATCGGGACGGTGCCCGTCCAGCTGCCGGTCGTGCTTGTCAGGATCTGCCCGACCTGGGCTGTGCCCGACACGGCCGGCAGCACCGTGTTTGCGGGAGGCGACGCGCCGCCGGCCGTGACGAGGCGGGCGACGATGGTGCCGTGGCCGTCGACCTGGATCGGGAAGTCGCCGTTTGGGTAAGAGAACTGAACCTGGAGGTCAGCGCGGCCGTCGGCGAAGGGGATGGGTATCCGGTAGGCGTCGGTGAAGGTCGTGCCGCCGTCGGTCGAGACGTAGAGGTGGAGGTTCGGGTCGACGATCGGGACGCCGGGCTCGTGCGTCGTGCCGATCAGATAGGTGCTCGGGGGGAGGCGGTAGGCCGAAAAGGAGTCGTACGGGATGTTCATGATCTGCGTCCGCGCGCCGTCAGCGAGCGACACCTTGACGATCCGGTTCTGCGAGGTGTAGTTGTCCGTCCCGAACACCGCCGAGGCGCCGCCCGGGTCGAATGCGGCGTCGATGATCGTGCAGGCATAGTCGGTGCAGAGCGGGCTGATCGAGATGCCGTTGTCGGACGAGACCCAGATGCCACCGCCGTTCGCATCGCCGAAGAAGACGTAGAGCTTCCCGTTCGCCCCGTTGTATTTCACACCATGGATGTGGCGGTGCCCGGTAGACGAGCTCACGACCGCCCAGCTGCGACCGTCGTCGGAGGATCGATACAGGTAGTTCGCGCCCAGGAAGTCCGCTGCTGTGATGTTGTAGGTGCCGAGCCAGACGTACCCGGCGCCGTCGCTGATCGACGCCGGCGTGAGCGTCGTGTAGAACACCGGCGAGCTCGGCAACGACAACACGCGCGTCCACGTCGCCCCCTGGTCGCCCGAGCGGAACAGCGTCATCGACCCGGTATCGACGTGAGCGAGCACCGTCCCGCTCGAGAGCGCCGATATCGAGACGAGCCGCTCGTTCGACGCGAGCGTGAGCACCTTCGTCCACGTCAACCCGTGATCGCTCGAACGCCAGATCGCGTGAGCGTCCGACGTGGATCGGCCGTACGCGACATCGCCGGCCACGGCCAACGTCTCGTAGTCCGGATTCTCGAGCACGACCTGTACCGACACCGACGGCCCCGCAGCCGTCGCCCCACCGGCGCGGACCACGAGTGAGATCGTCGGCAGCATCAGGATCGCCGCCGTGACGAACAGGGGCGCGAGCGCGCCCGGCGCGAAACGGAAGCGTGTCTGTTCCCGCCTCCTCGAGATGCCACGGAGACGCACGCCTCGCCACTGCCGCACGAACCTCGACACAGGCACTCCAGATCACTCGCAGGCGCTCGATCGTGCCGCACGACGCCGGCAAGCGCAAATGCAAAGAACATTTGTCAGCACGCGAGGGGACGCGCGCCGTCGGGCTTCGGCTCCACCGCCTCGGTGCGCGCCGTCGCCCTCACCGCGACGCTGCTCGCGCTCGTGCCGGCGACGGCCGGCCGGCGGCGCCTGCGCCGGACATGATCGGACCTCAGGACGGCGCTCGCCCGAGCAGCACGCATCCGTTGTGGCCGCCGAGGCCCATCGCGTTCGACAGCGCGACGTCGAGCTCGAGCGCGCGCGACTCGTTCGGCACGTAGTCGAGATCGAGCTCCGGATCGGGAGTCCGGTAGTTGATCGTCGGCGGCAGGATCCCGTGGTGCAGCGCGAGGGCGCACATCATCGCCTCGATCGCTCCGGCCGCTCCGAAGCAGTGCCCCGTGACGGACTTCGTCGACGACACCGCGAGGCGGTAGGCGTGGTCGCCGAACACCTGCTTGATCGCCCGCGTCTCCGCGAGGTCGCCCTGCGGCGTCGAGGTGCCGTGCGCGTTGATGTAGCCGACACGCTCCTTCGCCACGCCGGCGCGCTCGAGCGCGGAGCGCATCATCTCCGCGACGCCCGTCGACTCGGGGTCTGGCTGCGCGAGGTGGTGGGCGTCGTTGGAGGCTCCGTAGCCGAGCACCTCGGCGTAGATCGTCGCCCCACGCGCCCTCGCCGCGTCGATGTCCTCGAGCACGAGGATGCAGGCGCCCTCGCCCATGACGAACCCCGCCCGGGTCGCGTCGAACGGGCGCGAGGCGAGCGTCGGGTCGACCTCCTCGGCGACGAGCCCGCGCATCGCGCAGAAGCCGGCGAGGACGAGCGGATGGATGCACGACTCGGTGCCCCCGGCGAGCACGACGTCCGCGGCGCCGCGGCGGACGATCTCGGCCGCCTCCCCGACCGCCGTGGAGCCGGTCGCGCACGCCGACACCGGCGCGTAGTTGGGGCCGCGGAGCCCGAGCTGGATCGCGATCTGGCCGCTCGCGGTGTCGACGAGCACCGAGGGCAGGAAGAACGGCGACACGCGGTCGGCGCCGCGCTCGAGCAACACGCCGTGCTGGTCGGCGATGCCCGGCAGGCCTCCGATCGCGGAGCCGACGACGACGCCGACGCGCGCCGGGTCGACGTCCTCGATCGCCGCCTCCGCCCACGCCTGCTGCGCCGCCGCGACGGCGAAGAGGACGTTGCGCTCCATGCGCCGCACCTCCTTCGGCGGCGCCACCGACCCGGGGTCGAAGCCCTTCACCTCCGCGGCGATGCGGACGGGGAAGCCGCTCGCGTCGAACGCCTCGATGAAGCCGACGCCGCTGCGACCAGCGACCGCCGACTCCCACGTCGACCGCGCGTCGAGGCCGATCGGCGTGACCGCTCCGAGCCCGGTGATCGCTACGCGCCGCATGGACGCGTAAGCGTAGTACCTTCACTCCGTGCCACGAGCCGGGAAGCCGTCAAGGCCCGCCGAGCGCCCTTCGACGCTGGACGCCTCCGTCCCCTTCCCGCCGATGGAGGCCGAGCTCGTGCGCGACCTCCCCGCGGGGGACGGCTGGCTCTACGAGCCGAAGTGGGACGGATTCCGCGGCGTGCTCGAGAACGCCGGCGGCGAGCCGCGCCTGTGGTCGCGCAACGGGCGCCCGCTTCTGCGCTACTTCCCGGAGCTGCTCCCGCTCGGCGAGCTGCTGCCGCCCCGCTCCGCGCTCGACGGGGAGATCGTGATCGAGCGTGACGGTGCGATCGACTTCGACGCGATGCAGATGCGCCTCCACCCCGCCGAGAGCCGGATCCGGAAGCTCTCGGCCGAGATCCCGGCGCGCTTCGTGGTCTTCGACATGCTGCTGTGGGGAGGCGAGGCACTGTGGCAGCGGCCGCTCTGCGAGCGGCGCGCGCGCCTCGAGCGAGACGCGGCCGCCTTCACGCTCTCGCCTGCGAGCTCCGACCCGCGTCAGGCGCAGGGGTGGCTTCGCAGCCTCGAGCTCCTCGGCCTCGACGGAGTCGTGGCGAAGCGGCTCGACCGCCCCGTCGAGGCGGGCGGCCGGGGCGCCGTCGTCAAGGTCAAGCCGGAGCGCACGGCCGACTGCGTCGTCATCGGACTGCGCTGGAAGGCGAAGCCCGATCGCATCGCCACGCTGCTCCTCGGCCTCTACGGCGAGGACGGCGAGATCGGCGACGTCGGCTCCGCCGCCGTCGCGCCGGGCCGCCACGCCGCGATCGCGGAGCAGGTGCTGCCGCTGCTCGAGAACGCGCCCGAGCGCCGCTTCGCCGAGCCGAACCGCTGGGGCGGCGCGGGCCTCGAGGAGCAGGCGCTGCGACCGGAGCTCGTCGCGGAGGTCAGGTACGACAAGCTGCAGGGGCGCCGCTTCCGCCACGGCACGAAGCTGATCCGCTTGCGCCCCGACAAGGACCCGCGCGCATGCACGTGGGCGGAACTGCGTTCGCCGCGACCTACCGGCGGGCTGGCGGTCGCCGATCTGCTCGCTCCATGAGGCCCGGCCAGAATCGGCGCGAGAGCCGACCTCGAGCGTGATCAGATTCGCGCGGGCCGGGTACGGGTAGATGCTTGCCCGTACCCGGCCCGCGCCGTCCGTGCGCTCAGCCGGTGGCGGTTCGGCGCCGGACGCTCACGGTTGGGTAAGCAGGAGGTTGTCGAACCAGGCGCTGCCGGGCCCGTTCAGCCGCAGCTCGACCCGGACGAAGGCGGTGCCCGCCGGCGCCTGCCGGGAGACCGTCAGCGGCGTCCAGTCCTGGGTGCCCGCCAAGGACGCCGAGTCGGCCGTCACCCCGAGATAGACCGACGACGCATTCCAGAACGTCAACGTGAGCCGGGCAGCACCAGCGACACCGCTCGTCTTCGCCGACACCCGGGCCGTATACGTCCGCCCCGCCTGCGCCGCCACCAACGACGTGTTCGTCAACCAGCGCGACAACGTCGACGCCGAGGTGACGATCTTCAAGGCATGCGTCGGAGACAACGACTGATCAGTCGCCCACGTAAACGTGCCCGCCCCATTCGTGAAGAACCACGGCGTCGGACTCAACTCGAAATCAGGGTCCGGCACCAAGCTCGTCACCGCCGGCGCCGCCGCCACAACCGCCGTCTCCACGGAGTCCGCCGCGATCGGGCCGCCCGCGATGTTGGTCGCCGTCACATGCACCCGCAGCGTGTTGCCGACATCCGCGACGACCGGCACATACGTGCTGCCCGTCGCCAACGCGATGTCGGAGCAGGTAGCACCAACACACGACTGCCACTGGCGCGTGAACGTGATCGGGGTCGTGCCCGACCAGGTACCCGTCGAACCCGTCAACAGCTGCCCCACCTGCGCAATCCCGCTCACCGACGGCAACACCGTGTTCACAGGCGGCGCCGGCGGTGGCGGCGCCGTCACGACCGCCGTCTGCGCACTCGTCGCCGGTGCCCCCGGACCCGCCACGTTCGATGCCGTCACCCGCGCCCGCAACGTCGACCCCAGATCAGCCGCCCCCACCAGATACGAGCTCGCCGTCGCCAACCCGATACTCACGCAGCCCGCGCCCCCAGCGTCACAGCGCAACCACTGATAGGCGAACGAGGTCGGCACGTTCGACCACAACCCCGTCGAGACCGACAACGTCTGCCCCACCTGCGGCAACCCCGACACAAGCGGCAACGCCAACAACGTCGGCGCGACCGGCGACGGCGGCGGCACACTCCCGTCGCTCAGCAGGAGGTTGTCGAACCAGGCGCTGCCGGGCCCGTTCAGCCGCAGCTCGACCCGGACGAAGGCGGTGCCCGCCGGCGCCTGCCGGGAGACCGTCAGCGGCGTCCAGTCCTGGGTGCCCGCCAAGGACGCCGAGTCGGCCGTCACCCCGAGATAGACCGACGACGCATTCCAGAACGTCAACGTGAGCCGGGCAGCACCAGCGACACCGCTCGTCTTCGCCGACACCCGGGCCGTATACGTCCGCCCCGCCTGCGCCGCCACCAACGACGTGTTCGTCAACCAGCGCGACAACGTCGACGCCGAGGTGACGATCTTCAAGGCATGCGTCGGAGACAACGACTGATCAGTCGCCCACGTAAACGTGCCCGCCCCATTCGTGAAGAACCACGGCGTCGGACTCAACTCGAAATCAGGGTCCGGCACCAAGCTCGTCACCGCCGGCGCCGCCGCCACAACCGCCGTCTCCACGGAGTCCGCCGCGATCGGGCCGCCCGCGATGTTGGTCGCCGTCACATGCACCCGCAGCGTCTTGCCGACATCCGCGACGACCGGCACATACGTGCTGCCCGTCGCCAACGCGATGTCGGAGCAGGTAGCACCAACACACGACTGCCACTGGCGCGTGAACGTGATCGGGGTCGTGCCCGACCAGGTACCCGTCGAACCCGTCAACAGCTGCCCCACCTGCGCAATCCCGCTCACCGACGGCAACACCGTGTTCACAGGCGGCGCCACCGCAGCAGCCGTCACAACGACCGTCTGCACGGAGTCGGCCGCAACCGGGGGACCGGCGCCGTTGCTCGCGGTCACGTGCACGCGCAGCGTCTTGCCGACGTCCGCGACGACCGGCACATACGTGCTGCCCGTCGCACCCACGATGTTGGAGCAGGTGACGCCAACACACGACTGCCACTGCTGCGTGAACGTGATCGGAGTCGTGCCCGTCCAGGTGCCGGTCGAACTCGTCAACGTCTGCCCCACCTGCGCTACGCCGCTCACCGACGGCAACACCGTGTTCGCAGGCGGCGTCGGCACGAGGATGGTCTGGTCGGAGAACGTCAGTCGTTCGGTGTTCCGGAGCGTGTCGGTGCCGTCGATGCCGGCGCCGCCCAGGTGCGCCACGGTCAGGGTGCCGTCCGCGTTGGTGGTAAGGGTGTAGCTCGCCCGCGCACCCGAGAACACGGCGGTGTCGACGTCGGCCGGCAGAACCCCGGTCGTCACGATGCTGCGGACGACCGTGATGTCGCCCGGGTTGATCCTGCCTGCGAGCACGTCCGTGCGAAGCTGGGTCATGCTGTCGACGAGCTTGAAGAGGCCAGGGTTTGCGAGGTCGGGTGCCCGTAGTTGCACGTTCAGCCACGCGTCGCCGTCGATGATGTCGTTGCCGCCGCGACCCTCGATCAGGTCGCTGCCGGCACCGCCGAGAATGATGTTGCCCCCCGTGAACTGGATTGCGCCGGCAGGGAGCAGGCCTGCCAGCCCGGGGATGTTGTTGATGCCGGCGGCGGTCAGCTCCTGGCCGAGTCCGGCCAGGGTCAAGGCGGTTTCGTTGTCGCCGCGCAGGATGTCGTCTTTGTTCCAGCCCGACAGGCCCTCGACACGGCGGAAGCGGTCAACGAGGAGGATCGGGACCGGGACCACCCCGATGAGCCGGAGCAGGTCGGAATCGGCGGCCTGCGGATCGAGCCTGTGGGTAACCCAGTCGAAACCGAGCATGCCATCGAAATTGTCGAGGCCCGGGCCCGCGACCATGATGTCGTCGCCGCCCTCGCCCTGGAGCTTGTCGTCGCCGCCGTCGCCGGCGAGGACGTCGTTGCTCGGAGTCGGGTCGAGCGCGAACGGGGCACCGTCCTCACCCACGAGCACGTCGCCCTGGTTACCGCCCTCGATCCAGTCGTGACCGTCGCCACCGAACGCCGTGTCGGTCGACTCACCGGCGAAGACGACGTCGTTCCCGGGGCCTGCGAAGGTCTCCGTGGGATCGGCCCCACCGACGATGAAGTCACTGCCTCGACCGCCTTGATCGACGTCGAAGCCGGGTCCGGAGCTGATGACGTCGTTGCCGTCGCCGCCCTTGAAGTCGTCGTTGCCGAAGGTATCGGTGAGGATGTCGTCGCCGGCGCCACCGATGAACTGGTCGTTGCCGGTGCCGCCTTCCATGATGTCAACGCCGCCGTTGCCGCGGAGGGTGTCGTCACCCAGACTCGACCTGATGCGGTCGACGACAGCGGGGTTGTCCGTGCCGTTCCAGACGACGTGGAGGGGGCCGGTGTAGCGAATCGTGCCGTCGGGCATCCGCGTCAGGTCGGGCATGGTCGACTCGACTTGGGGTGTGCTGGGATCGTCGAGGATCGGACCACTCGTCCCGAGGTTCGCCAGATTGAACAGCAGGTCGGCCCGCGAGAAGACGTCGGCCGGGAGGCCCTCGACGCCCGTGTTGCGCGCGATCAGCTCCGCGAACGTGTTTCCCTCGACCTGGGTCACCAGGTTGAGGCCCGCCAGACGCGACAGATAGTAGAACCGGTCGCCGTCCTGCAGGTTCTCCAGCTGTGTCTTGAAGACGAAGTCGAAGGTGGAACCGAGCATGCCGCCGAACGGGGACTGCGCCTCGGCGAGACCGCCGACCCAGAAGTCGACGTCGTCGAGACCGGTGATCGTGACGCCCGAAACGTCGGCCCAGGCACCGGTGCCGTTCATGAAGTCGAGACGGTTCGCCGGCGGGAGGATGTCGTCAGCGCCACCAGCGCCAGCGAGGATGCCGTCTGGCCCGGGCAACGTCGTGCCGTTGACGAGCTGGTCGGCTGCAGCACGCCTGGCTCGCAGACCGCCGGCCAGGATGGGGCCTGCACCGTCCGGATCAAGCCCTGTGATATTGGGGTGTGTGCCGTAGGCGGCGACGAGGTTGACGAGCGTCTGCGGATGCTTGAGGCTAGGCGCGAAGTCTGTCCAACTCCCGTAGGGCGCCAGCGCCGAGTTGCCGGTCGCGGCGAAGAACTGCCTGCGGGCCGAGTTCAACGAAGGGATGCCCTCGCTTCGGCCGCGCGCGATGTTGATCGCCGGCAGGTCCAACGGCAGGCCGACGAGCCGGTTCCGCAGGACGTCGGTGACGAACTCATCGATCTCGTTGCCGACCTGTCGTGACATGCCGCGCACGATGCTGCCCGCCGCCAGGTCGGCGGTCAGCGTTCCGGCGCCCCCTCCGTTGTTGAACTCAACAGGGTTGAGGAATGCGCCGAACAGCGGAATGTCGTTGGTTGTGCCACTGGCATTGGTGCGTGCCACCGTCTCGTCCAGCATCGAGTGACCGAAGCGATAGACCGTGTGCGCGAACTCGGCCACGATCGCCGGATCGATGTTGGAGTGGTATGCATCGAACACGCGGATCGAGGGCTGCACCTTGCGCGCGAATTCCTCGAACACGAGGTGCTGGTATTCCATCTCGGTGACGAACTTCGCCGCCTGGAACAGCCGCTCCCCGTAGCCCCAGCCGGACGCCGGGTTGACAGACTTCCAATCAGCGACCTCGGCCGGTGTCAGCAGGGTGTCGAGCAGCCCGCCGGGCAGGCCGATCTCATCCACCAGTCGGTTGTGCTCGGCGTGGAAGACGGTGTGGATGGCGGTCAGGCCGATGTTCTCGTTGCCACGACCATCGCCTGTGATGAAATGCTTGTCGAGCAGCTCGTTGTCGTAGCTGCCCGCAGGGACCGCCGGAACCAAGCTCCCGCCGACTGAAGTATCGGTGTCGGGGAACAGGACGCCGGGCGAGGAGAAGGTCGGGGCCGCGCTGTGCGCGATGTCGTTGAGGAACGCATGTCCGGTCTTGACCGAGCCGGCGACGGCAACACCCAGTCCGCCATTCGCTGCGGGATCGCCCTCGACGAGCACGTTGCCCGGCATCACGATCTGCGGCATGCCGCGGACGGGGCCAGGCAGGAAGCGGCCGTACGGGTCGGTCGCGAGCAGCGGCACGTCCGTCACGTCCGCGTCGGTGAGCTGGATGCCGAGCATCGTCCGGGCCTGCGCCTTGACGTCGGCCCAGTTGCCGATGTTGCCGAGCGCGCCTTCGAGCAGTTTGCCGGTCGAGAGCGGCTTCCCAGCCAGCAGCGTGTACTGACGCAGGAACACCTGATGGGACGGATGCGAAGTGTAGGTCTGGTTCTGATCGACGAACGGGGTCGTCGTGTTCGTCCCTTCCTGGACATCGTCGGCTGTCCCGAGGATGCCGTCGGCGCCGGGCTGGTTGGACCCCCGCGTCAGGACCATGAAGTTGGGCGTACCTGGGGCCGGGTTGAAGAGTGGATCGTCGGCCTGCAACGGCATGAAGACCGCGCCGCTGCCGCCCTTCGTCAAGAGGTCGAGGCCATGGTCGAAGAACTGGCCGAACAGCGTGAACACCCCGTTGAACGGCGCCGCCAGACCCAGGTCGGGCGCCCGGTTCGGAATGAACAGCGTGCCGGAGACGGGATCGGGCACGGCGCCCACGCCGGCGGCCGCCACGGCGGCCGGGTTGCTCGACGTCTGGTCGACAACGAGGTTGCTGACCCGTCGCGGCAGCGAGTCGAAGACGAGCCCCGACTTCTGCGTGTACGCCGAGGGGCTGCCGACACCGAGTGGGCCAGGCCCATCCGGATCGAAGGTCGCGCCCTCTGCCTGACGGTACTTCGGAACGAGCAGGCGCGGGAAGATGGTGTCCGCGGCACCGAACTTCGACTGTCCGGGCTGAAGGTTGTTCAACGAACCGTCGACGGTCCGCAGGCCGAACGGGAGCAGCGGACTCGAGACCTGGTTGGGACCAGGCCCGAGGAGTTGCCCACCGGCCGCATGGGCTTCGGCGATCTTGATCTGCGTTAGGATGAACCGCAGGTCGCCTGCGTTCAGGTTGAAGCCCTGTCCGACCGGCGCGGCTGCGTGGGCACTATTGTTCGAGATACCGGCGACGAGTGCGAGACTGGCGATCGTGGCCGCCACCAGGATGCCGACCACCGCTCGCGCAAAGCGCTGCGAGCGGGACGAGTGACGGAGATCTGGCCTCCACCTCATGCTGTCGCCTCCTGAGATCGCTGGTCTCGAGGGTCGCTGGTCTCGAGGGTCGCTGGTCGCTACTGGCAGCGCACCCTCGCACCCGAGGCTTTTGAAAACCTTTTGCCAGTGGATCTCAGCGCGATCCGGAGATGGCGGGTGCTCGCAGTATGAGCGAACGTCTCGGGCACCCAACGCCCGGCCGACCTGACACAAACCTGGGCGACGCGGAACGCAGGGGTCACGGACCCCCTGCAGGGGCGGTTCGCTGAAATCGCGTTCTGGAGCTGAGGGCTGGAAGGACATCGTCCGGCTCGGCATGGCAGCGAATCGACAAAGCCAGGGCCTCCGTCTCCGGCATGGGATCGACGTCGAGCTCCTGCAGGAGCAACGCACGACAGCGCTCGCAGGCGCGAAGCGCATCGTGCCGGCGGCCAAGCGCGTAGAGCGCTCGCATGGCCGCCCGGCAGGCACGCTCGTCGAGGCGGTCGCGCGCCATCGCGGCCTGCGCGTGCGCGTGTGCGCCCGCGAAGTCGCCATCGGTGAGGGCCAGGTTGGCCGCGTCGAGTGTGGCCTGCTGCACCTGCTCGCGGTATTTATCACGCAGATCGAGCACCCATTCGGCGTACGGCTCGTCCTCGAGGATCTCGCCACGCGCGAGCGCGAGCGCCTCCTCAAGGTGGTCCCGCCGCGCCCGAGGGGCTGCAGCCCCGGCAAGCAGGACCAGCTCATCGAACGCATCGAGATCGACCTCTGCGCTCTCGATCGAGAACCGGTAGGACCCGGGCCCTGTCAGAACGACCTTGTGCCCCTCTTTCCCGGACGCGAGCCGCCGTCGTAGCACCGACACATACGTTTCCAACGCCCCGCCGGTGCTCTGCGGAAGCGTGTCACCCCACAACAACTCTGCGAGACGATCACGGGTCACGTGGGCACCCCGAGCAAGCAACAGAATCTCGAGCACCTGCTTCGGCTTGATGCCACCGAGGTCACGAGGGCCGAGCGTCCGGTCGTGGCGGGCGACCTCGAGCCGGCCGAACAACCGGATGCGGAACTTCGATGGCTGCAGGGCGGCCGACATCGCCACCGTGCCCGCATCAGCGCGCAAGGAAGCCGGTTGACGTTCGCCCCCCGTCGCCTCGGACGGTTGCCAAGTACGCCGCATTGCCCCCTCTTCCCCTGATCCCCTGTTCGAGACGGCCCGACACAACGGGACCGACCTCTCAGTCAGATTTTCCACACACTCAGCGTGCGGTCAAGTCCGGGACCAGTGTTCGGCCTGAACGCCCCCGGGTTGTCTGGAGGACGCTCCGCCTCACCACCCCCGATGGCCCAACCCCTACCCCATGTTCCCGGCGACGGGGATCCTCGCCGGTTGGACCACGGTCACCACACCTGCCACGGCGGGTTGCCGGATGCCCACTCAGCCTCGAGCACCCTCTCGTCTCGGATCGTGTCCATGCTCTGCCAATAGCCACGGTGCCGGAAGGCGGACAGCCGCCCTTCCTGGGCCGACCGCTCGAGCGGCCCGGCCTCGAACGACGTCGAGTCGTAGGGGATGTAGTCGATCACCTGTGGCTCCAGCACGAAGAACCCGCCGTTGATCCAGCCACCGTCGCCGTCGGGCTTCTCCTTGAAGTGGGTGATCGTCGTCTCCTCGTGACCCAGGGCATGGGCTCCGAACCGGCCCGGCGGTTGAACCGCCGTCAACGTCGCGAGCGCACCCTGCTCGCGACGGAACGCGATCAGAGCGCCGATGTCGACGTCGCTCACGATATCTCCGTAGGTGCAGCAAAAGGACTCGCCGCCGGCATACTCCGCGACGCGCTCGAGGCGTCCGCCCGTCATCACCGACTCGCCCGTCGATCAGCGACACGGTTCACGGCTCTTCGCCGTTGTCGCGCAGCGTCTCCATCGGGTGTGCGCGAAGATCGAAGCGAACATCGGAGCTGTTGAGGTGGTTGCGGGCAAAGAAATCCTTGATCATCTCGCCCTTGTACCCGCAGCAGATGACGAAGTCGTTGATCCCGTAGGCGGAATAGATCTTCATGATGTGCCACAGGATCGGGCGCCCGCCGATCTCGACGAGCGGCTTCGGACGCACGCCCCTCTCTTCGGCAATACGCGTCCCGAAACCACCTGCAAAGAGACAGCCTTCACGCCGTACCGCCCAGGCGAGGCACCTGCTCGAGCGTCCGCAGGGCGACGGAAGGCCACTGGACCTCGTCCAGCATCAGCTTGTCGGATCGGCTCATTTCGACGCACCGTAGCGATCCCGCTGGACGGCACTGCGCCGGGACACCGCGGCTCGACGACGGGCTCGAGCCGTCGTCGCAGGGCGGTTTAGTCCGGGAAGTGACCATGTCCGCTCTCACTCTCGCCACCAGAGCGGTTTTCTCAAGCGGGAACGGTGGCTAGGCGAGAACGCGCCTTCCGCACGGAGCGGGCGGGAACTGGCTGCGATGACCTTCGGAACCCACGGAGGCGCGGCGACGACGCGCGTTCCGCCCGTACTCGACCTCGACGACGCGCTCCCGCGCCTGAAGTCAGTCCCGCTCGCGGCGCCGCGACGGCTGCACGCGCGGCGGCTCGCCCGGCATCTTCGGGAAGTTCGGCGGGTACGGCGCCTCGCCGATGCCGGCCGCCTCCTCGCGCGCGACCCACTCGAGCAGCGCACGCAGGTCGCCGGCGGCGCCGTCGATCCCGGCCTGCACGTCGCCGAGGCGGGCGAACCTGCCCGGCATCGTCGGCAGTGTGAAGTCCTCGGTCTCCACATCGGGCAGCTCGTCCCACGTCACCGGCGCCGACACGGTCGCGTCCGCCCGTGGCCGCACCGAGTAGGCGGAGGCGATCGTGCGGTCGCGCGCGTTCTGGTTGTAGTCGATGAAGACCTTCTCGCCCCGCTCCTCCTTCCACCACGCCGTCGTGACGAGGTCGGGCAGCCGCCGCTCGACCTCGCGTGCGAACGCGAGCGCGCAGCGGCGCACGACGGGGAACTCCCATCGCGGCTCGATGCGCACGGCAACGTGGATGCCGCGGTTTCCGGACGTCTTCGGCCAGCCGCTGCAGCCGATCTCGGCGAGCGTCTCGCGCACGACCCCCGCCACGCGCTTCGCGTCGGCGAACGACGTGCCCGGCTGCGGGTCGATGTCGATGCGCAGCTCGTCGGGATGCTCGCTGTCGGGCCGGCGCGACGGCCATGGGTGGAAGTCGATCGTCGCGAGATTCGCCGCCCACACGACGTGGGCGAGCTCGGTCACGCACAGCTCGTCCGCGTGCCGTCCGGACGGGAACGTGACGCGCGCGACCTCGATCCAGTCGGGGCGCTTCTCGGGCACCCGCTTCTGGTAGATCTGCTCGCCCTCGATGCCGTCGGGGAAGCGGCGCAGCTGCGTCGGCCGCTCGCGCAGCGCCCGCACGATGCCGTCGCCGACCGAGAGGTAGTAGTCGACGAGGTCGCGCTTGGTGTGGCCGGCGGCGGGGAACAGCACCTTGTCGGGGTTCGTGATCTTGAGGGCGCGGCCCTCGACCTCGATCTCGACGAACGGCGACGCCATCTCGCGAGTGTCTTTCGCGCGCTTCGGCCGCACCCCTGCGAGGCCACTTTCCGAGCTGAAGCAACGACCGTGCTAGCCTCGGGCGATCGGTTTTTCGCAACGACCCCGAGGAGCGGTGGATCCCATGCGCAAGGCCCTTCTGGCGCTCGTGGCGCTCGTCCCGGTGCTCGCCGTCGTCGCGGCCGCCTCGGCCGCCCCCGCAGCCCCCGCAGCCCCCGCCGGCATCCCCGGCTGCTCGATCGACTCGCTGAAGCTGGTCGAGGGCGGCGTCCTCACGATCGGTGCCGACAACCCGGCCTTCCCGCCGTGGTTCGGAGGCGACGAGAAGACGAAGCCGTGGAAGGTCAGCGACCCCTACAGCGGCAAGGGCTACGAGTCCGCCGTCGCCTACGCGGTCGCGAAGCAGCTCGGCTTCGCGAGGGCGGAGGTGAAGTGGACGCCGGTGCCGTTCAACAACTCGTACGCGCCCGGCAAGAAGCCGTTCGACTTCTACATCACGCAGGTGTCGTACAAGCCCGAGCGCGCGAAGGCAGTGGACTTCTCGAAGTCGTACTACTTCGTCAACCAGGCCGTCGTCGGCCGCAAGGGCAAGCCGATCGCGTCGGTGCGCTCGGTCGCCGGCCTGAAGCGCTTCAAGCTGGGCGCGCAGCTCGGCACGACGAGCTACGACACGATCGTCGACGTGATCAAGCCGGCCACGAAGCCGCTCGTGTTCGACACCAACGACGCCGCGGTGAAGGCCTTGAAGAACGGCCAGATCGACGGCATCGTCGTCGACCTGCCGACGGCGTTCTTCGTCACCGCCGTGCAGGTGCCCGACGGGAAGATCATCGGCAAGCTGGCGACCAGGGGCACGAAGGAGCGCTTCGGCCTCGTCCTGCAGAAGGGCAGCCCGCTGACGAGGTGCGTCAACAAGGCGCTCGACCGCCTGTGGGCGAACGGGACGATCGGGAACCTCCAGCGCATCTGGCTCGCGCGGGCCGGCGCGCCGGATCTCAGGTAGAGACCCCGGACTGAGCGGGAACCGGAGCTCCAGGGTTCTCGGCGGCGCGACCGTCCGCCTCTCACGCGAGGCGCGGACGGTCGCGATCGCCCTCCTCTCGACGGTCATCTTCGCCGGCGCCGTCGTGCTGCTCGTCACGCGGTCGCCCGGATGGGCGGAGTTCAAGGCGTATTTCTTCGACGGGACGTACTACCGCGAGTCGTTCCCCGAGATCGCCTCGGCGTTCGTCGTCAACGTCAAGCTGTTCCTCGTCGCCGAGGGGATCATCCTCCCGGCCGCGCTGCTGCTCGCCGTGCTGCGCAGCCTGCCGGGCCCGGTGTTCTTCCCGCTGCGCGCGCTCGCGGTCGTCTACACCGACCTGTTCCGCGGCATCCCGACGATCCTCGTCATCTTCATGCTCGGGTTCGGGATGCCGGGCCTCGGCGTCTCGTGGATCCCCCGGTCCCAGTTCTTCTGGGCGGTCGTGGCGCTCGTGCTCGTCTACTCGGCCTACGTGTCCGAGGTCTACCGTGCCGGCATCGAATCGGTGCACCCGAGCCAGTCCGCCGCCGCGCGCTCACTCGGACTCTCGCACGGCCAGACGCTGCGCCACGTGGTCGTGCCCCAGGCCGTCCGCCGGGTCGTCCCGCCGCTCCTGAACGACTTCATCGGCCTGCAGAAGGACACCGCCCTCGTGGGCGCCCTCGGCGTCGTGGAGGCCTTCCGGCAGACGCAGATCGACCAGGCCGCCACGTTCAACGGCACCTACTACCTCGTCGCGGCGACGCTGTTCGTCGCGATCACGATCCCGCTCGCACGGTTCACCGACTGGCTCGTCGCCCGCGACCGGCGCCGGCGGCAGGCGGGGAGGCTCGTGTGAGCGTGCCGGCGCTCCAGCTCGAGGGCGTGCGCAAGTCGTTCGGGAAGCTGGACGTGCTGCGCGGCATCGACCTCACGGTCGCCGAGCACGAGGTCGTGTGCCTGATCGGCGCGTCCGGATCCGGGAAGTCGACGCTGCTGCGCTGCGTCAACCTGCTCGAGCCGATCGACGCCGGCCGCATCGTCGTCGCCGGCACGGAGATCAGCGCCGGCGCCGTCGACGTCGATCGCGTGCGCCGCGGCATCGGGATCGTGTTCCAGGCCTTCAACCTCTTCCCGCACATGACCGTGCTCGGCAACGTGACGCTCGCACCGCGCAGGGTGCTCGGGCGCTCGCGCGCCGAGGCGGACGCCCATGCCGAGGCCCTGCTCGAGCGCTTCGGCCTCGCCGACAAGCGCGACGAGTTCCCCGACCGGCTCTCCGGCGGCCAGCAGCAGCGTGTCGCGATCGTGCGGGCGCTCGCCATGCGGCCCGCCCTGCTGCTGCTCGACGAGGTGACGAGCGCGCTCGACCCTGAGCTCGTGGCCGAGGTGCTCGACGTCGTCCGCGAGCTCGCGGCGGAGGGCATGACGATGGTGATCGCCACGCACGAGATGGGCTTCGCCCGCGACGTCGCGCACCGTGTCTGCTTCCTCGACCAGGGCGCGATCCTCGAACAGGGAACGCCCGAGCGCATCTTCAGCGCGCCGCGGGAGCCGCGCACGCAGCAGTTCTTGCAGCGCATCGTCGATGCCGGCCGCCTCTAGAAGCCTTCACGGAGTACGCTTCGAGCATGATCCAGGAGCCGCAGCGCATCGACGTGTCGATCGAGCCGCTCGACGAGTACCTCGTCGTGCAGCCGACGAGCGACGAGACCGAGACGCGCGCGGGACTGATCCTGCCCGCATCCGCCGCCGCGGCAGCGGCCTGCCGCACGGGGATCGTCACCGCCGTCGGCGCGGAGCCGAACGGGATCGAGCCGGGCGACAAGGTGCTGTACCCGCGCGAGGCCGGCTACGACGTGCGGCTCGGCGGCATCGAGGTGAAGCTGCTCAAGCGCACCGACCTCATCGGGCGCATCCACGACTGAGCCGGGCCGAGCGGAGGTCGCTCCAGGCCGGCGCCGGATCGTCCGATATCCTTGTCGCTCCCGGAGAAGTGGCCGAGTGGCTGAAGGCGGCGCCCTGCTAAGGCGTTATGGGGGTGAATGCCTCCATCGAGGGTTCGAATCCCTCCTTCTCCGTTGCACAGGCCGTCTGCGGGATCCCGATCTCCCTGCCTCGGGGCTCTCCCGGCGTCAGCGGGTACGCTCTCGGCGCCTCTCGCCCGTTCCGCCGCGACGAGCGCAGGGAGGCCGGCACTCAGGTGCAACGGAGAAGGGGCAACTCCGGCACTCCGGCGATCCTCGACGACGCAGGCCGAGCGGCGACCGCGGCGCGCAGGCTAGGCTTTCACGCGCTCGGAGAGGTGGCAGAGCGGTCGAATGCGGCGGTCTCGAAAACCGTTATCCGTCGTAAGGCGGATCGAGGGTTCAAATCCCTCCCTCTCCGCTCACAGCCAGACGCGGAGACGTGAACGGGGCCCCGGGCGGGGCCCCGTTCTCGACGGAGAGGGCGGGATTTGAACCCGCGACGCAGCTTTCACCACGTACGCGATTTCCAGTCGCGCTCCTTCGGCCGCTCGGACACCTCTCCGGACCGCACAAGGGTACCCGTCGCGGCGAGGAGCCCCGACCGCACCCTCCGGCGCTAGCTGCCGGCGACGGACGACACGTACGCCGCCACGTCCTTGATCTGCTGCTCGTCGAGCTGGCCCTTGAAGGGCGGCATCGCGCCCCGGCCGTTCGTGACGCGCGTGACGACGAGATCGTAAGCCGGCTTCGCCTGGTCGAGGTTCGGCCCGACCGTGCCGTTGCTGCCGGCGCCGGCGAGCGTGTGGCAGCCGCCGCAGCCGGCCGATGCGAACACCTGCTTGCCCGCGGCCGCGTCGCCCGCGCCGCCGGCGGCGGGCGCAGTCTCGGCCGGGGTCGTCTCCGCCGGGGTCGTCTCCGCCGGGGTCGTCTCGCCGGCCGCCGCCTTCTCCACGTCCTGCGTCGAGGTGACCCAGTAGACGGCGCCCATCTGCGCGACGAACAGCGCGGCCGTGACGACGACGAACGTGCTCACGTTGCGCGGAAAGTCCGGGTTGCGGCGCGGGACGACGATCGCCGTGACCAGCGCCCAGGCGATGAACACCCCGGCGACGATGATCAGCGTGACCTTCCCGGTGGTCGTGATCTCGAGGAGCACGGGGGCAAGCTACCACGGCGCCCGGGGGGATGACCTCCGAAGCGACGTGGAAGATCCGGGCTATGGTGGCCTCCGTGACAGCTGACGAGCGCCTCGACCGTTACGCGCGCCTGGCTGTCCAGGTCGGCGTCAACCTGCAGCCGGGCCAGCTGCTGCGCGTCGCGGCCCACCCCGATCATCTCCCGCTCGCGCGTGCGATCGCCCGCGTGGCGTACGAGCTGGGAGCGCGGTACGTCGAGGTCGTCTACCCGGACCCCCATGTCCGGCGCGCGCGCATCGAGCACGCCGCGGAGGAGACGCTCGACTGGTCGCCGCCGTGGACGCTCTCCCTGATCGACGAGCTCGCGGCGTCGCACGGGGCGACGATCTCGATCGGCGGCGATCCCGAGCCGGAGCTGTTCGCCGACCTCGATCCGGCGCGGATCGCGAGGACGCGCGGCCGGCTCATCGCCGAGCGCCTTCTCAGGGCGGCGAACGACCGCGTGATCGCCTGGACGATCGTCGGCTACCCGAATCCGGGCTGGGCCGAGGCGGTGTTCGGCGAGCCGGACGTCGAGCGGCTCTGGGATGCCGTCGCGGTGGCGACCCGCCTCGACGAGCCCGATCCGATCGCGGCATGGTGGGCGCACATCGCACGCCTGCGCGAGCGGGCGGCGCTGCTCGACGAGCGCCGCTTCGACGCGATCCGCTTCAACGGCCCCGGCACGGATCTCACGGTCGGCCTGATGCCCGAGTCACGCTGGCTCACGGGCGCCGAGGAGACGCTGGACGGCCTCCGTCACGTCGTCAACATGCCCACCGAGGAGGTATTCACGACGCCGCACCGGCTCAGGGTCGACGGGGTCGTGCGCTCGACGATGCCGCTCGCCGTCAACGGCCAGGTCGTACGGGGCCTCACCGTGCGCTTCGAGGGCGGCCGGGCGGTGGAGGTGAGCGCGACGGCAGGCGCCGACGTCGTGCGCGAGGAGATGCGCACGGACGGCGGCGCCTCGTTCCTCGGCGAGGTCTCCCTGGTCGACGGCGAGTCGCGGGTCGGCAAGACGGGAATCGTGTTCCTCGACACGCTCTTCGACGAGAACGCGGCCTGCCACATCGCCTACGGGCAGGGCATCACCCGCGCGATGGACGGCGCCGACGGCGTGCCGGTGGAGGATCTCGTCCCACGCGGCTTCAACGACTCGATCGTGCATACCGACTTCATGATCGGGGGGCCCGACGTGGAGGTGGACGGCATCGAAGCCGGCGGCACGGCGGTGCCGCTCCTGCGCGGAAACGAGTGGGTGCTCCCCTCCTGAGGGGCGAGAGCTCCGCGTCCGCTAGCCTTAGAGCCCTCCCGGGCGCATAGCTCAGCGGGAGAGCGCTCGCTTCACACGCGAGAGGTCCCTGGTTCGATCCCAGGTGCGCCCATCAGCGGAAACGGTTCAAAAGAGCCATTTCTGGCGTGGTTCAGCCCAGCGTCCCACGTGGTACCCACATTCTTGCGGCCCGTGCGTACCTGGGTCTCGTACCGGCGAGGAGCGCCATCCGCGCGAGCTCGATTCCCGACCACGACGGGGAGGGGAGGAATCCCACGCGCACCGTCCAGAGCCGCCGGCATCGCCGCAGCAGCACGAGCGTCAGGCGAGGATGACGCGCCCGGCGTCATACACCTGGGGCGGGACGTGAGCGAAGAAGGTGGGCGCCTAGAGAACCTCGTCGGCGAGCTCGCGAAGCGCGCGCTTGCCCTCTTCGAGGGCTCGCTCGCCGTCCCGGGTGGAGCGGTAGACGCGGCGGGTGCGGCCCGCGACGACCGTGCGCTCGGAGCGGAGCAGTCCTTCGCGCTCCAGTCGGTGCAGGGTCGGATACAGCGTCCCTGGGCTGATCCGGTAGCCATGGCGGGCGAGCTCGTCGCTGAGCCAGGCTCCATGCACACCGGTTTCGCCGGCGTGATGGAGGATGTGCAGCTCGATGGCGCCGCGCAGGAAGCGGTTGCGTGAGACGTCGACCTCGACGACGTCCTCACGTCGACGGTCGACCGTGCCGGCCGGCATCTCCCCGGCCTTCACGGTGAGCCCGCGTGGATCGGCTTCCGCTGCCATGGTTCGCGCTCCTCTCTGCTCCGCAGGCGTCCGTCTTGATATCGTCTTTCGATGTCGGGAAACGATATCGAAACAGGTGCGCCCGCCCCGGCGCCGGCGGAACGTCGTCAACCCGGCCGTGTCCGGCTGGCGACGATCGCCCGCGAATGGGGCCGCATCGGCGCTGTCGGTTTCGGCGGCCCTCCCGCCCACATCGCACTTCTTCGCCAGCTCTGTGTCGAGCGGCGACGCTGGATCAGCGCGGCCCAGTTCGAGGACGGGATCGCGACGGTCAACCTTCTCCCGGGACCGGCCTCGACGCAGCTCGCGATCTACAGCGCCTGGCGTCTGCGCGGCCCGCTGGGTGCGATCGTCGGCGGCGTCTGCTTCATCCTCCCGGGCCTCGTTCTCATCCTCGCCCTCGCCGCGCTCTTCCTCGGCTCCCCGCCTGCATGGGTGCGCGGCGCCGGCAGCGGAGCGGGATCGGCGGTGGCCGCCGTCGCGGTGCAGGCAGGCCTGGCGCTGATCGGCCCGGCCTGGGCGAGAGCCGGCGGGCGGCGCCGCGCCCGCCTCGCCGCCTACGGCCTGCTCGGCGGAGTGGCCGCAGCTTCGATCGGGCCCTGGCTCGTCGCCGTCCTGCTCGGCTGCGGGCTCGTGGAGCTCGCATGGCAGCGCGGCTCTCGACGTGCGCTCCTCCTGCTCGACCCGCGGCCGCTCGTGTCCGCCACGGCCGCCGCCGGCGGCCTCGGCGCACTCGCCTGGGTCGCGTTCAAGGTGGGCGCTCTCTCCTACGGTGGCGGCTTCGTCATCGTCCCGCTCATGCAGTCCGACGCGGTCGACCACTACCGGTGGATGACCGGCGATCAGTTCCTCAACGCCGTCGCGCTCGGCCAGGTGACGCCAGGTCCGGTCGTCCTGACGATCGCGGCCGTCGGCTACGCCGCCGCCGGCGTCGGCGGCGGCCTGCTCGCAGCCCTGTTCGCCTTCTTGCCGTCCTTCTCGCTCGTCCTGCTCGGCGCCAACCGCTTCGACCGCCTCGTCCGCAACGACGGCATACGCGCCTTCCTCGACGGCGCCGGCCCGGCCGCGATCGGAGCGATCATCGGCTCTGCCCTCCCCCTCGCGCTCGCCTTGCACCAGCGCTGGCAGTACGCCCTCCTGGCGGCGTCCGCGATCAGCCTGCTCGTCGCGCGCCGCGGGGTCGTCCTCACGCTGCTTCTCGCCGGCGCCGTCGGTGTCGCCGCGGCGCTGCTCGGCGCGCCCGTCGGCAGCACCTGATCGGACGTGCCGGTCGGAGATCCACCCACGACGACCACGAGCACCGCACGCGGCACGGTAGTGCGGGTCGAGCCAGGCAGCCCGGCCGGGCGCAGTCGCCGTGGGCGAACGGGCTCGTGCAACTCGTCGTCCGCCCATCCGTCCGTGCGGCCGCGCCCGGACGCCATCCCGGTCTGCGCGACCGCTGGCAGCCGACCTCCGGGCGGCGTAGGCTCTTCCGGTAGCACGACGGAGCAGGCCCTCGGGCAGGCGACGTCTGAACGCCTACGGAGCAGGAACCGGACATGAGCACGCTCTGCCGCATCGGCATCCATCGCTGGTCGTTCAGCACGCAGGTACGCGAGGAGCCGGGCGAGCGCACGGAGACGGAGATCATCCGCGTTCGCTGTGATCGCGACGACTGTGCGCGCTACGGCGGCTGGAGCGTCGTCCACCGCGAGACGCGCGTCCGCTTCGCCCCGCACGGCTCCGGCGACTCGCCCTTCCGGACCGTCTAGGAAGCGCTCCGGCGTCTTACGGTCGCCGTCCTCTCGGCGCTGCTACGCTCGACGGGCCCGGTCGCGCTAGGTGGGGAGGCAGCGGTTCCCTGAACCCGAAATCCGCTCCAGCGGGACCGAACGCCGTCCGAGGGGCGGCTTCATCGGGATTGGGTCTGCGCACGAGGTGTTGACAGGCAGGGTCCCGCGCACTGGGAGCGTTCGAACCGCGTCAGGTCCGGAAGGAAGCAGCGCTAAGGACTCCCTCCCAGGTGCCGCGGCTCCGCCCCGCCCGAGCCGGCGACGCAGGTTCCTCCGGGGAAGCTCGCTTCGACGACGGAGCGCGCGACCGGGCGTGAGAGCAGGCTCCGTGGAAACCCCGATGCCCGCCGCCGCCACGGCGGCTCTCACCACGGTCGTGTTCACGACCGTCTGCGCGGCGCTCGAGCGTCTGATCGCCTCGCACGGCGCGGAGAGCGTCCCGCTCGTGATGGTCACGATCACGAACAACCCCGGCGCAGGGCAGCCCGCCCGGCTGCGGCACTTCACCGCGCGCTTCGAGCCCGCGCCCTGACACGCCCGTCCGCGCCGCCGCCGTCTGCGACAATCGCCGTGTGACCGCTCTCTACCGCAAGTACCGGCCGCTCGACTTCGGCCACGTCGTCGGGCAGGAAGCAGTCGTGCGGACGCTGCGCAACGCGATCGCGGGCGACCAGGTGCGCCAGGCGTACCTGTTCGCCGGCCCACGCGGGACCGGCAAGACGTCGATGGCACGCATCCTCGCGAAGGCGCTGAACGCCGACGGCGGCCCGAACCCCGACTTCGACCCCGGCGCCCCGATCGCGCGGGCGATCGCCGACGGCGGCTCGCTCGACGTGATCGAGATGGACGCCGCCTCGCAGCGCGGCATCGACGACGTGCGCGAGATCCGCGACCGCGCCATCCTGCAGCCGGTCGAGGGGCGCTACAAGGTCTACATCGTCGACGAGGCGCACCAGCTCACCGACGCCGCCTGGAACGCGCTGCTGAAGCTGATCGAGGAGCCGCCGCCGCACCTCGTGTTCGTGTTCTGCACGACCGACCTGCACAAGGTGATCGCGACCGTGCGCTCCCGCTGCCAGACGTTCGTGTTCCAGCGGCCGCGCCTGCAGGAGCTCGTCGCCGTGCTGCGCCGCGTCTGCGACGGCGAGGGCATCGACGCGCCCGACGCCGCGCTCGCGCTCGTCGCGCGCGGGGCGCGCGGCTCCTTCCGCGACGCGGTCTCGACGCTCGACCAGCTTGCCGCCGCCAGCGGGCGCACCATCTCCGTGCAGGATGTGCTCCAGCTCGTCGGCGCCGTCGAGGAGGACATCCTCTTCCGCCTCTGCGACACGATCGTCGACCACGACGGCGCCGGGGCGCTGATGCTCGTGGAGGAGCTCGCCGACCAGGGCCAGGACATCGGCCAGCTCGTCGTCGAGCTGCTCGACCACCTGCGCTGCCTGCTGCTCGTGCAGCACATCGGCCACGTGCCGGACTCGGTGCCCGTCACCGAGGAGACGCGCGAGCGGCTGCGCGAGCAGGCGAACCAGATCCCCGAGCCCACGGTCGTGCGCCTGATCGACCTGCTCGCCGTCGCGCTCGAGGACAAGCGGCAGGGAGGCGATCCGCGCCTGCCGCTCGAGCTCGCGCTCGTGAAGGTGACGCGTCCCCACGGCGACCTTTCGCACGCCTCGCTCGCCCACCGCGTGGAGCTGCTCGAGGCGCGCCTCGCCGCAGGGCCGGCCGCCGCCGCCAGTCGACCCTCCGCGCCGCCTGCTCACGCAGCTGCAGACCCCGTCCCCCCCGCCGCGCCGGCCGACACGCCGCCCCCGGCCTCCCTGCCGCCGCTCGAGCTCGAGCAGCTCGGCGACGCGTGGCAGCGGGGCGTCGTCGAGGCCGTGCGGGAGCGCTCGATCCCGATCGCGACGCTCCTCGGCGAGGCCCGCCCCGTGGCGATCGCGGCCGACACGGTGACGATCGAGTTCGCGCCGGCGGCGGCGTTCCACCGGGCGCAGGTCGAGGATCCGAAGAATCTCGCCCTGCTGCGCGACGCGCTCTACCAGGTGACGGGCCGCAGGCTCGCGATCGAGACCACGATCGGGACGGCGGACGAACCGGCACCGGCCGACGAGACGCTCTCCGAGGAGAGCCTCATCTCCCTGCTCAAAGACACGTTCGACGCCCAGGAAGTGGAGGAGCACTGATGGCCAAGTTCGACATGAACGCGATGCTCAAGCAGGCACAGCAGATGCAGCAGCAGATGATGGAAGCCCAGGAGCAGGCGCGCAAGGAGGTCGTCGAGGCGTCCGCCGGCGGCGGCATGGTGACCGTGAAGGCGAACGGCGGCGGCGAGATCGTCGAGATCCGCATCGACCCGAAGGCCGTCGACCCCGACGACCCCGAGATGCTCGCCGACATCGTCATGGCCGCCGCGAACGAGGCGCTCCGCTCCGCCTCCGACCTCGTCGAGGCGAAGATCCGCGGCCAGATGCCCGACCTCGGCGCGCTCGGCATCCCCGGCCTGTAGAGACAGCTCCTACGCCGCGTCGACGAGAGCGACCCGCGCCGCGGCCGCCGGCTCGGGCGCCGCCGCGGGCACGAGCCGCAACCGCCGGCGGCGACGCGGCGCCTGCAGCACGGCGATCGCGGCGACGACGAGGGCCGCGCCCACGAGCTGCGCCGGCGTCAGCCGCTGCCCGAGCACGACCGCCGCGAGCGCGATCGTCACGGGCACCTCCACGGTCACGAGCAGAGACGCCGTCGACGGCCCGACGAGGCTGATGCCGCCGAGGAACGCCGTCACGGCGACGACGGAGCCGACGAGCGCCGCCGCCACGAGCGACACGATCCCCGTCGGACCCCCGACGAGGCCGAGCGTGCCACCCGCGGCGGCGACCACGACGAACGTCGCGGCCACACCCGACGTGAGCACGGCGGTGAGCGCGATCGGGTCGGCATCGCGCAGCAGGCGGTCGGAGAGGAGGATGTAGGCCGCATAGGCGAGCGCCGATCCGAGGGCGAGCACGATCCCGAGCGCATCGGGATCGGCGGCGCCGCCCCCGACGAACGCGACCCCGGCGAAGATCGCGGCAAGGGCGACGACGCGCCTGCCGGTGAGCCGCTCGCGCCCGGCGAGGGCGCCGACGCCCACGACCAGGGCGAGATGCGCGTAGTGCACGAGCGACGCGAGCGGCGCCGAGGTGCGCTCGAGCGCGGCGAAGAAGAGGAACGAGTCGGCGGCGTAGACGACGACGCCCAGCGCCAACGCGGCCGCGACCGTGCCTCGCGAGAGCGTGCGCAGCCTCCGGCCGGCGACCAGCAGCAGCACGATCGCCGCGAGCAGGTAGCGCCACCCGAGCACGCCCGTCAGCGCCGCGCCGTGCCGGTAGGCGATCTGCACGAGCACCGGCGAGGCGGAGAAGGCGACGCCGGCGAGCAGGCAGAGCGCGACGCCGATGCGCTCGCGAGTGCGAAAACGTGCCATGCCTCCAAGGTACGTGCGCTCGACATCAAAGTCTCACCTGAGTTATCTTCGTGATCTGAAGGATTTGCCTATATGACGCTGCAGCAGCTCTCCTACTTCCTCGCCACCGCGGAGCACGGCTCGTTCACGGCCGCCGCCCGCTCCCTCTACCTGACGCAGCCGTCCGTGTCCGAGCAGATCCGCCAACTCGAGGCGGAGCTCGGCATCGCGCTGTTCGCGCGCGCCGGGCGCGGTCTCGTGCTGACCGAGGCGGGAAGACGCTTCCGCCCCGAGGCCGAGCGCGTGCTGGCGGACGTCGAGCGGGCGCGGGAGTCCGTCGCGGAGATTCGCGAGCTGCGCGGCGGGACGCTCAGCTTCGGCATGTTCGGCACCGCCTCGGCCTACCTGATCGCCGACCTGGCGGCCGACTTCCGGCGGCGGCACCCGGACGTGCGGCTTCGCCTCGTCGGCCTCAACTCGTCCGAGGTGGCGGACCAGGTGCGCGACGGGGCGCTCGAGGCCGGGCTGATCGTGCTCCCGATCGACGACCGCGGGCTCGATCTGCGCGTCGCGCGGCGCGAGGAGCTCGTGATGATCAGCCGCGATCCCGGGCGCGTCTCCGCGCCGGTGACGAACGAGCAGCTCGGCGAGGCGCCCCTGATCCTGTTCGACGCGCAGTACGGCGCGGACGACCCGATGCGCCGGCAGCTCGTCGAGCGCGCCCAGCGCGCGGGCGTGGCGCTGCAACCGGTGATCGAGGTCGAGAGCATGGAGGCCGCCGTCGCCCTCGCCGCGCGCGGGCTCGGCGACACGATCGTCCCGCGCGCCGCGTTCGCGAAGCGCAACGCCCGCTCCCTGCACGCCGTGTCGTTCGACGAGCCGCTCTACGACACGTTCGCCTTCATCGCGCGGCGCGACGCGCCGCTGTCGCCGGCGGTGCGCGCCTTCATCCCGATCGTCGAGCGCAGGCTCGACCGTCTCGCCGAGACGGCGCTGTATGCGGCCGGGCCGTCCGAAGCGGACGGGTAACGTCAGGCCGTGCTCATCCCCTCCCTCGACAACCTCGTGGCCCAGCTCACGCGCCTGCCGGGCATCGGCACCCGCACCGCGCAGCGGCTCGCCTTCCACATCCTCTCCGTGCCGGCGGAGGAGGCTCTCGCCCTCGCCCACGCGCTCGAGGACGTCAAGGAGCGTGTCCGCTTCTGCCGCGACTGCGGCAACCTCACCGAGGAGGAGCTGTGCTCGGTGTGCACCGACCCTCGGCGCGATCGCACGCTCGTGTGCGTCGTCGAGCAGCCGGTGGACGTCGTCTCGCTCGAGCGCACGCACGAGTACCGCGGCCTCTACCACGTGCTCGGCGGCTCGCTCTCGCCGCTCGACGGCGTCGAGCCCGGCGACCTGCGGATCGGGCAATTGCTCCATCGCGTCGAGCAGGGCGGGATCGAGGAGGTCGTGCTCGCGACGAACCCGAACATGACCGGCGAAGCCACCGCCGCCTACCTCGCCGACCGCCTGCGCGACCGCGTCCGCGTCACGCGGCTGGCGAGCGGCCTGCCCGTCGGCGGCGACCTCGAGTACGCCGACGAGGTGACGCTCGGACGGGCGCTGTCGGGCCGCCGCCCCGCCTGACGGCCGCCATCTCCCGTACGAGCGCCCGCGCCGGCGTCCGTGCCTCCCGTCGGAGCCGGCGGACCTCCGGGTCTGCGCGTGCAGGCGCGTCCGGAACGTGCCCATTCCCTACACTGGCCGGATGGTCGCCACCGGCTACGAGGCCGTCCCCGCCGTCGCCCCCGGCGCCGTGCCGCGGCACGACAGCCTCGTCGTGATGAAGTTCGGCGGCACGTCCGTCGGCGACACCGAGCGCCTGCGCGCCGTGGCGGAGCGGCTTGCGGCGGCGCGGGACGCCGGACACCGCGTCGTCGGCGTGCTGTCGGCGATGGGGCACACGACCGACGAGCTGCTCGACCTCGCCCACGCGGTGTCGGCGCGCCCGCAGCCGAGGGAGCTCGACATGCTCGTGTCCGTCGGCGAGCGCGTCTCGTGCGCCCTGTGCGCGATGGCGCTGATCGACCTCGGCCATGCCGCCGTCTCGCTCACCGGCTCGCAGGCCGGCATCGTCACCGACACGGTGCACGGCAAGGCGAAGATCGTCGAGGTGCGCGCGCAGCGCATCCACGAGGCGCTCGACAGGGGCGAGATCGTCCTCGTCGCCGGCTTCCAGGGCGTGTCGACCGAGTCCGAGGTGACGACGCTCGGACGCGGAGGCTCCGACACCACCGCCGTCGCGCTCGCCGCCGCCCTCGGCGCCGGCACGTGCGAGATCTACACCGACGTCGAGGGCGTGTTCACGGCCGACCCGCGCATCGTCCCTGCCGCCCGCAAGCTCGATAGGCTCACCTACGACGAGATGCTCGAGCTGGCGGCGTCCGGGGCCGGCGTGCTCCAGCTGCGGTCGGTCGAGTTCGCGCGCAACCACGGCGTCACCCTGCACGTCCGCTCGACGTTCACCGGGACGGACGGAACCTGGATTCTCGAGGAGGACGAACGGATGTTGGAGAAGGCGATGATCTCCGGCGTGGCACACACGCTCGAGGAGACGGTCTACCGCGTCGAGGGCGTGCCCGCGGCGCGCCTGTTCTCGGCGCTCGCCGACGCGCAGGTGAACGTCGACACGATCGTGCAGACCGGGCCGGAGATCGTCTTCTCCGCCCCCGACGGCGACCGGGTCGCCGCCGCCGAGACGCTCGACGGCCTCGGCGCGCGCTGGAGCGCCACCGAGGACCTCGGCAAGGTGAGCGTCGTCGGCGCCGGCATGAAGAGCCATCCCGGCATCGCCGCGAAGACGTTCGCGACGCTCGAGGCCGCAGGCATCGAGCCGCGCGTCGTGAGCACGTCGCCGATCAAGATCGCCTGCCACGTCGGCCGCGACGAGGTCGAGCGCGCGGTCGTCGCGCTGCACGAGGCGTTCGCGCTGCAGGTCGCCGGAGGGCGCAGCGATGGGTAGCCCCCGCATCGGCGTCGTCGGAGCGACCGGCGCCGTCGGCACGATCACGCTCGAGCTGCTCGCCGGGCGCGGCTACCAGGTGCGCGCGTTCGCCTCGGCCCGCTCCGCCGGCACGCGCCTGCCGTTCGGAGACGGCGACATCCTCGTCGAGGAGGCGACCCACGAGGCGCTCGGCGCCGGCGACATCGACCTGTTCCTGTTCTCGGTCGGAACCGGGGCGAGCCGCGAGCTCGTGCCCGTCGCCGCCGGCGCCGGGGCGATCTGCGTCGACAAGTCGTCCGCCTACCGGCTCGTCGACGGCTACCCGCTCGTCGTGCCGGAGGTCAACGGCGCGCGCGCGCTGGAGGCGCTCGAACGCGACCGCATCGTCGCCAACCCGAACTGCTGCACGATCCCCCTCACGTGCGTGCTGAAGCCGCTGCACGACGCGGCCGGCCTCAGGCGCGTGCGCGTCGCGACGTACCAGTCGGTGTCGGGCGCCGGCGCCCAGCGGATGGAGGCGCTGCGCGCGGAGCCGACCGCCGAGCACAACCTGGTGATGGACTGGTCGTGGGAAGGCGACGAGTCCGACGAGGAGTCGAAGCTGCGCGCGGAGACGCGCAAGATCCTCGAGCTGCCGGAGCTGCCGATCAGCGCCACCTGCGTGCGGGTGCCCGTGCTCGTCGGACACTCCGAGGCGATCTGGATCGAGCTCGAGGAGCCCCTGTCGCCCGAGCGGGCAACCGAGCTGCTGCAGCAGGCGCCGAGCGTCCGCGTGCTCGAGCTGCCGGCGTTCCCGACGCCGAGGGACGCCGCCGGGGGCGACGAGGTGCTCGTCGGGCGCATCCGCCGCGACACCGCCTCCGAGAACGGTCTCGCGCTCTTCCTCGCGAACGACAACCTGCGCAAGGGCGCCGCGCTGAACGCGATCCAGATCGCCGATCTGCTCCTCGGCGTCGCCGCTGAGCCGAGCCGGTAGCCATGCGCCGTGCAGCGGTGCTCGCCACGGTCGCCGCGATCGCGACGGCCGGCGTGCCTGGATCCGCGCTCGGAGCGCCCACGACGGGCGTCCGACTGCTCGCCGTCGGAGACATCGCCTCGTGCTACTCGGACGGCGACGGGCAGACGGCGGCGCTCGCCTCCGCGCTGCGAGGGCCGATCGCCGTGCTCGGCGACATCGCCTACGAGTACGGGAGCGCATCGGATTTCGCGAATTGCTTCACCCCGAGCTGGGGTCGTCTCGTGCCGCGGATCCGGGCCGCGCTCGGGAACCATGACTACGGCACGGGCACCGCCCGGGTCGCGATCCGGCTCTTCCGGTTGCCGCCGCAGGGCTGGTACAGCTACGAGCTCGGCGGCTGGCACGTCGTCGTGCTGAACTCCAACTGCGACGAGGTCGGCGGCTGCGGCCGGGGTTCGCCCCAGTGGCGTTGGCTCCGGGCCGACCTTGCGTCACACCCCGCCCGCTGCACGCTCGCCTACTGGCATCAGCCGCGCTTCAGCTCGGGCGAGCACGGCTCCAACACCGCTGTCGCGCCGCTCTGGAACGTCCTCGCGCAGGCGAGGGCGGAGGTCGTGCTGCAGGGGCACGACCACGACTACGAGCGCTTCGCGCCGCTGAACGGCATCCGCTCCTTCGTCGTCGGCACGGGCGGCAGGAGCCACTACCCGTTTGCTGCTGCGCTTCGCGGGAGCGTCGTCCGCAACGACGACACCTTCGGCGTCTTGCAGTTGACGCTGCGGCCGAGCGGTTACGACTGGCGTTTCGTCCCCGTCGCCGGAAAGGTGTTCACCGACGCCGGGACGGGACGCTGCCGGTAGAACATCGACTCTGCCGTGGGCCCCACGGCAACCCGGAGACCGGCCGCCGCGACCACCGCATGCGAGCGTTCCGGCACGTCGGCGCCCGGCCGACGGCAGCGCACGCAGCCCATCACGAGCCGGCGCGCCGCGGACGGCTATCTGTGACAATCGTCACATACATGCGGAGCAGGCGCGCTCGCAGGGAGGTCAGCCGCCGGCAGGGGACGCTTGTCGCCGGCGTGAGACGACCGCCGGACCGTGGGGGCTCCGGCTCCGAGCGCCGCGCACCGCGCGCCGCGCCGGGCGCTTGTGACACTTCGTCACACGCTACGTTCGTGCGGGTGGAAGAGAGCCGGCACAGAATCGGCACACAGCTGTGACGGGACGCGTGGAACGCTTGGTTCGTGGAGTTCGCACCAAGGATCGACCGCAGGCTCGTCACGGCCGTCACGCGCGCCGGCGACCTCCACTCTTCCGCGGCGGTGTGGCGGAAGCTGCGGCGGCGAGCGGTCCGGCTCCGGGTCGCGACCCCGTGCTACGAGAGCGTCCGCCGACTCGTCGTCGCCGAACGAGAGCGCCGGGCGGAGCTCGCGGCAACGCTCCTCACGATCCTCGAGATAGGAGCCCGGCGTATCCCGGCGCTGCCCGAGCACGTCTCACGCATCCACAGGCGCCACCTCGCCCTCGCGAGGAGCGGAGCACGCACGCTCTCTCCCGCCCGCGCCCCCTGACCGCCTCCCCACCATGTCGACATCCGCTTCGCGCGCCTCGCCCGGCGACAGCTCCCGGAGAGCCCGGCGATCGCGCAAGCAGACGATGCCGGAGCATCCCGCTCGTGCTCGCTCGGGCCGGTGAGCTCCCGCGGCGGAGACGCCCCCTCCGCACCGTGCCCGTGATCGGCGGAGCCCGGGAGCGTCACCCGAACCGGCGGCGGGCGCCTCGACGAGCTTTGCCCAGGCCGCCCCGGGCGGAATCCCGTTCACGGTCGGGCCGAGGCGGTCATATCACCGGGAATCGCGACCGTTCGAGTCGGAGCGACGCGCCTGACGCGCGTGGGAGCGCACCACACCGTCCCGGACCCCGCCGCAGCAGCAGCCGCGACGGACGCCGGCCGACACGTCCGGCCGCAGGGCCGGATCCGGCTACGAACGTGGCATCGGCGTGGGTGCCGGCGTGAACGCCTCCTGCACGACGCGAAGCACCCTGGAGCGCCGGCCCTGCTCGACGGGAGCGAGCCCGGCCAGCTCCAGCCGGCACAGCTCGACCCTCCCCTGCTCGCGCACGGTGGCGAAGCCGAAGGCGTCGAGGAAGTCGCGCGGGAACACGGTGCGGTGGACGAGGAAGCGCTCCTCCGTCGTCTCGCCGGCGTCGTAGCGGTACGCGAACGCCTCGAGCGCCCTCGCGCCCCGGTCGCGCGCCTCGCCGATCGCGGCGAGCAGCAGCGACTTCTCGACCCACTCGGCCGCCCCGCCGACGAGGTAGGCGCACGTCACGAGCACGGCGTCGTCGGACGGAGGGCCGGCCGGGAGATCGGCGGCGCGGGGAAAGAGCCCGGCGGGGCCGTACTGCATCGAGCCGAGCACGCTGCCGTCGTCGTCGTGGTAGATCGTGCCCCACTCGCCCCAGTCGTCCTCCGCACGCTCCATCCAGCGCTCCTTCGACGCCGTGCGGTTGCCGCGCGACTGCCACCAGACGCAGTCGCGGCAGACCGCGGGAGCGGTTGTGAGCGTCCCCCGGCCGAGACCCTCGACGCGCGAGGTCACGGCGCTACTCCGCCGCCGGAGGGCCGACCTCGTCGACGATCACGTCGACCGAGCGCAACGAGACATCGGCCATGCGACCCAGGTACTCGGACACGCGCTCCTGCACCGCGCGCCCGACGGTCGGGACGTTCGCGCCCCAGTCGACGGCGATGTGGAGCTCGAGCGCGACCGCGCCGCCGCCCTCCGTCACCTTGACCCCCTTGTGACGTGGACGCGGACCGTCCACGACGCCGCGCACGCCGTCGATCTCGCATGCGGCGTCGGCCGCATAGCTCGCGAGGACGTCGGTCGAGATCGAGGAATGCCCTTCCATCACGACGATTGTTGCAGGCGCGGCGCACCGGGGCGCAGCACGAGCTCCGTCACCTCCGGCCGCGCGAGCAGGCGGAAGGGGACGAACGTCGTTCCGAGCCCCGGCGAGACGTGCAGCACCCCCGCGGGACGGCGGTGGACGCCCTGGAGATCCCGCACGCCCGGGTGGGCGAGCGTGACGCGCCCCCGCGGAGTCGGGATCACGATCTGCCCGCCGTGCAGGTGACCGGCGAGGATGAGGTCGAACGAGCCCGCCGGCAGCCGCCGCGTCACGTCCGGAAAGTGGCACAGCAGCAGCCGCAAGTCCGCGCCGCCGCGTGCGAGCGCGACCGGGCTCGCCGTCCGCCGCTGGAACGTCTCGGGATCCACCCCCGCAATCGAGACCGTCGTCCCGCGGAGCTCCACGGTGACGGTCTCGTCGCGCAGGAGCACCGCCTCGTGGAGATCGTCGAGCTCCGCGCGGCGCGAGAACGGGTCACGCGTGACGGCGACGTCGTGGTTGCCGAGGACGACGTACGGGCGGCCGAGCCGGGCCAGCAGGAGCCGCAGCGCCCGTTCCCCCCTCGGGTGCGACACGAGGTCGCCGGTGACGCAGACGAGCTCGGGCCGCCGCTCCTCGACCCATGCGACGGCGAGCTCGGCGGCGACACGCCCGCGCGAGACGACGCCGAGGTGGAAGTCCGACAGGTGCGCGATGCGCAGGCCGTCGAGCGCCGGCGGCAGGCCCGCGATCTCGACCTCGACGACCCGGCGCCTGAGCCAGCCCGCCTCGAACCAGCCGTACGCGAGCACGCCGAGGACGACGATCGCAACCCCGACGAGCAGCGCCGCCACGAGCACCTGGAGCGCGGCCGCGACGCGGCTGCGCTACACGCTCAGCTTCTCGACGACCGGAGCCACGGACACGACGTGGCGCCGGAACTTCAGCTCCGAGTCCGTCAGGCCCGCGGCGACGCCGACGAGCTGCGACAGGTGCAGGATCGGCATCTGGAAGTCCTTGCCGGTCTTCTTCTTCAGCTTCGACTGCCAGGCGTCGAGCGAGAGGTGGCAGAGCGGGCACGGCGTCACCATCGCGTCGGCCCCCGCCTCCTTCGCCTGCTCGATCGGCTGGATCAGCTCCGCC